>NZ_CAJTCF010000001.1:0-111670 GCF_910574735.1 Duncaniella muricolitica
ATACAAAGATACAAAACTTATTTGACTTTACCAAATAAAATTGCAGCTAATTACTATAAAATCAGCAGGTTGAATTTACTTATAATGGTGATGTCTATTCCACATTATCGCCTTAGCGTGTCCGCTGAATAGTTACTTTTAGTTAAATTTGTAGTTAATGAATGTTGATTATAATCGGGGGGGGTAAAATTTTGTTTAAATTTGCCGAAAGTCAATAACAAAAAGAGTGTTTAAGTGGTGCTATTCCTTCCAAATGTGTTTTGTTAGGGCTTTTTTAGTGATGAAATTTCAGTTATTAACCAATCATTATCAATCGCAACATTTTTTATGAAAGCAAAAGGACTTCATCTATTCCTGTTGTTAGTCCTGTTCCTGTCCTTAGGGTCTCCGGAGGTCTACTCCCAGCAGGCCGGCGGAGGGACAGCCGGGACAGCGACGAGTAACTCGTCAGTAACAGGTGTAGTATTAGACTCAGAAGGATTACCCCTCCCGGGCGTCACTGTCGCTGTGATGAAAGGCGACAAGATGATATCGGGCACAGCCACTACCATCGACGGAGAGTTTGCAATCAAAGTACCTGCCGGAGCAATGCTTCGGTTCACCTACATCGGTTATGCACCTCGGGAAGTAGCCCCTGTTTATGGCAAATCGATGGAGATAACAATGGAAGAGAGTGCTGAAAAAATGTCGGAAGTAGTGGTCAACGGCTACTTTACCCGCAATCGCAACACCTATACAGGTGCGGCCAAATCGTTGTCGGGCGACGAGCTCCTGAGCGTCTCGGCCACCAACATACTTTCGGCCCTCAGTTCGCTTGACGCCGGCCTCAACATCACTCAAAACAATGCCATGGGCTCCAACCCCAACAGCATTCCCGACCTTGTGATACGCAGCACCACGTCGCTGGCCACCGACAATGAAACCGGCCTCAACTCACCTCTCATTGTAATCGACGGTGTAGAGCGTGACCTCCAGGCTCTTTATGATATGAATATTCAGGACATCGAGCGTGTTGACATTCTTAAGGATGCATCGGCCACCGCCCTTTATGGTGAGAATGCCGCCAACGGTGTGATTATCATCGAGCGCAAGCGTGTGTCGCAGGCTCCGGCCCGTGTGCGCTACACATTCACTCCTCAAATGAGCTTTGCCGATCTCAGCAGCTACAAACTTTGTAACTCGGCTCAAAAACTCGAACTTGAGCGTATGGCCGGTCTTTATGACAGCCCCAGAGGAGACCTTGACCAAAGCTATTATGACAAACTTGCTCTCGTAAGTGCCGGACGCAATGTCGACTGGATATCCAAACCTGTACGCAACAGCTTCTCCCATACCCACTCGCTCTCTGTGTCGGGACGCGGCTCAAGCCTTGACTATAACATTACCGCCGACTATTCCAATCTTAACGGTGTAATGAAAGATGACGGTCGTAACCGCTATGGCATGGAGCTGTATCTCAGCTATCGTGTGAGGGAGAAACTTGTTGTGACCTTGCGTGCCGGACATACCAGTCTTGACGTGAAAAACTCTAAATATGGTTCATTCTCCGATTATATCGAGGCAAATCCATATGATTCGCCATATGATGAATACGGTTATTTCAACCGCGTCCTATCTTATGGTATGCTCAATCCTCTTTACGAGGCATCGCTCAGCAGTTTCAGCAAGACACAGACCCGCACCCAGAACGCATCAATTGACGTGCGTTATAATTTCCGTCCCAACCTCTACATAACGGCACAAGGCTCTTACACAACATCAAAGGGCACCAGTGACGAATTTACTTCGCCTGATTCCTATAAATATGTGTCAACACCTCTTGACCAGTGCGGCTCATATACGCTCGGTAATCTCTCTACCGACAATTGGTCCGCTAAAGTCGTTGGCAACTGGATTCACAACTTTGACAACGAAGGCACCATGTCGACACTCAACGTCGGTGGAGAACTCCGTCGCGAGAAATCCACTGCAAGCTATCTTACCGGCTCAGGTTTCCTCTCTGACGATCTGGCCGACATAGCGTACGCTACAACTTATTCGACAGCCCAACTCCCGACCGGAAGTGAAGACCTGGCCACCAGCATGGGTGCATTCGCCGCAGCCAACTTCATCCTTAAAAACCGCTATGTAGTTGACGGCAGCTACCGTCTCTCTGGTTCGTCCAAGTTTGGTTCAAACAACCGTACCGCACCATTCTGGTCGGTAGGTCTCGGCTATAACATGCACAACGAAAACTTTATCAAAGACCTCGGTATCTTTGATATACTCCGTCTGCGCGGCAGCTATGGTCATACGGGTAGTGTGAAGTTCAACTCCTATCAGGCTATTGCCACATATCTGTTCTCAACCAGCTATCTGCACTATGCAGGTGTCGGTGCCGTGCCTATGGCTATTCCCAACCCCGACCTTACATGGCAGACAACCAAGAAGTTTAACGTCGGCATCACATCTTCGCTCTTCGGCGACCGTCTCAATATCAATGCCGATTACTATCGCGAGACTACCGACGATATGCTCATTGACGTGAGCCTTCCCCCGTCGTCAGGTGCAGGCACCGTGAAAAACAACTATGGAAAGCAGAAGAGCTATGGCGTGGAGTTCAGTGTCTGGGGCCGGATTATCCAGAACCGCGACTGGATGTGGAGTGTTACAGCCACAGGTCTGCACTCCAAGTCGACAATCCTCAACATCTCCGATGCACTGAAGCGCAAAAATGAGGAAAACGCGGCTGTCAACACCGAGACAACACCTCGTCTGCAGTATCGTGAAGGAGCTTCGCCCACAACCATCTGGGCCGTGCGTTCTGCCGGAATCGACCCTGCATCCGGTAAAGAGATTTTTATCAAGCAGGACGGTTCGTACACATATGATTATGACACAGCCGATCAGGTGGCCTGCGGTGATAAGAATCCCAAACTCCAAGGCACAATCTCGTCGATGCTTACTTATAAAAACCTCTCGCTCAATATAAACTTCTCCTATCGTTTCGGAGGCAATCTCTACAACGAAACCCGTATGGCCAAGGTAGAGAGCATAGATCCCCAGAAAAATGTCGATGAGCGAGCCTTTACCGACCGCTGGAAACAACCGGGAGATGTATCGCCCTACCTCGCTATCAAGTATAACGCGGAAAGCACATCCCAGTCATACTTCTATACGGATCGTTTTGTGGAGAAGGACAATGAGCTGTTGCTTTCGAGCGTAACCCTTCAGTATAACGTGCCTCAGAAGGTTGTCAACAATCTCGGTCTGCAGCGTCTTTACGTAAGTGCCGGTGCCGAAGACCTTTTCCGCCTCACCTCCGCCAAATATGAACGAGGCACGACCTATCCGTTCAGCCGCAGTGTGAACCTCTCTTTAAGTCTCACATTCTAACCACTCATTATCGAACAACAATATGAAAAAAGTATATATTGCATTCACCTGTATGCTCGGACTCTTCGCCACAACATCATGTGACGATTTCCTGGACGTCCAGCCCAAGGGTGAGAAAGTCGAAGAAGACCTCTTCAGCACCTATAAGGGGTTTGAGAGTGCCATCTATGGCGTGTATGGCTCCATGAGCGACAATGCTCTTTACGGATGTGATCTGTTGTGGGGTACTACCGAGCTTCTTGCTCAGAATCTTTACAGCACATCGACCTATGGTCAGGACATGGGTCAGTATGAATATTCAAGAAATCAGGCTTCACGTGACCGTATAGGGCGTATATGGACCACGGCATACATCTCTATCGGTTATGCCAACAACGTAATAAAGAATCTTGACGAAAAGGGTCCCGGCAGTATGCCTAACTGGGACTTGTATAAAGGTGAGATGCTTGGAGTGCGTGCACTGCTGCACTTCGATCTGCTGCGCATGTTTGCCCCCGCCGGTGACGAAAGTCTGCAAGGCATACCTTATGTGTCATCATATTCGTTTTCGGTTAAACCGTTCCTCTCAGTGGGAGAATGCTATGATGCGATAATCGCAGACCTCACCGAAGCGGAGAAGCTGCTTACCGACGATGAGACGCTTATGGCATATCCGCGTGACAACGACAATTATGACCGATATCTCAACTGGCGCGAGACTCATATGAATCTTTATGCCGTCAAAGGCCTCCTCGCCCGTGTGTACTGGTATCGCGGAGACATGACCAATGCCGGCAAATATGCTGCCCAGGTTATCGACAAAGGCTATTTCCCGCTTGTCCAGCCCACTGAAATCAAGGATTATCTGGCCGGCGTGTTGTCGCCTAAGGAGACTGTTTTCGGCATCTATTCGACAACATATCTCACCACAGCCACGACATATCTGTATCAGTATGTCTCTTACTCATCTTATGAGGCATATGACAATTCCTCAGGCTCTAACAAACTCGAGCCCTGGCAGAGTGTCTATAATCTTGACGTGGATGTTACTGCCCAGGACTATCGTCGCAATCACTTCCGTGTAGGTAATTCGATAACATTTTTTGATAAACTTACCGACTATAAGACCATCAATAATATATCTCACGATGGAAATTTTATATCCGGCATGACAGTGATGCATTCATCCGAATTATACCTCATTGCTGCGGAGGCTTTCCTCTCATCGGATTACAACCGAGCACTGAGATATTTCAATACCGAAATCACATCGCGCGGACTACCTGCGTTGATGCCTGATCAGACTCTTACTACCGATCGTATCTACAATGAGTACCGTAAGGAATTGTTTGGTGAGGGCCAGCAGTGGTTCAACATGAAGCGACTCAATCGCGACATAGTGTCCAATAATCAGGGCCGTGTAATTCCTGCATCCGATGCTATATACGTATTGCCGATGCCTGATGAGGAGTATGACTATCGCGACGAATGATATGCATCTCACGATTGACTGAAAATTTTTTAGACGAACACAATGAAGAAAATATCAAATATAATGTGGTGCGGTGTAATGCTTGCTGCACTCTCGTCTTGTACCGAAGAAGACTACAAGGTATACGACACTTCACAGAAAGACTCGGTGTTCTTTGAATACCGAGATGACGCCAACAAACTCATTGAGGCCATCGAGTATAATTTCAATTATGATATAGCTGATAGCCACACAATCGAGATTCCCGTATCTCTCATGGGCATGCCTAAGGACTATGACCGCACATATAATATTGTAGTCATAGATGACGAGACTGACATGGTTGAGGATGTCAACTATGTAATCTCTGACAATGTCATCAAGGCCAGGGCCGTCAATGGAGTGGTAAAGGTCAACCTATTGCGCAATCTTGACCCGGAGTTGCTGACGACATCCAAGACTCTCACGCTCTCAATCAGTGAGAATGACCAGCTAAAGTCGGTCGGTGAGAATAAATTTGCCATCACATATTCCGACATACGCCCGGAGGTACGCCCTGTATGGTGGACCCCTTATGCCACGATGCCGGTATACTCTTATGAGAATGCTCAGTTATTCTTCGATTACTTTTACCGCCTTGTACCCGTGGCCAATCAGGCTATATATAACGAAATCATCAACACCTACGGCGATTATTTCGTGAAGCACAAGACCGGTATGGTGTCTCCTCTTGTGTATTACGAGCGTTTCCTGCGTCAATATGTGATGATTCCCCTCTATAATGAACATCCCGAGATAGATTGGCAGGCCTCTCCGCTTTTCTAAAATTTACATTATTTAGAATTTAGACAATAATATGAAATTCAGATATATCACCATAATAATTGCGGGGGCTCTGACTCTGAGTGTCCTCAACTCGTGCATCGATGACGACAGCAAATATGGCGACATCCCTGTGCCCCGGCTCAAGGTTGAAGTCCCTGACACAGAGGTCGGCTCTATGCCTGAGGTAAACTTCAATCTTGGCGAGGAATGTGTCATCAAGCCTCAGATTTCCTACGATGGTTCCGGCTCGCTTCACTATGAATGGAGTGTCGGTTCTTATGCCAACGGCGTGAAGGGTGAACTACAGGTTGTAAGCAATGAGCTCGAACTTCACCACTCATTCCCCGCCGGAGGCACCTACTATGCTCACCTTAATGTCACGGATGGTGTTGTCGGATTCTCTCAGGATTATCAGATCAATATCAACCGTACATTTGAGCAGGGCTACCTTATTGTTTCCAACAATAAGTCGGGTATCGGTAACCTTGCTTTTATCAAAGACCTTACACCCGAGGAGAAAGAGCAGGGTATGAGCCCCATCACCATGGAACACTGTCTCGAAGCGGTAAACGAAGGTACTAATCCCGAATATCTCGCCGGAGTGAGCGTACTGCAGGTGTCATGGCCCACTGATGCCACACGCATTGTGGCAAGTTATGGCTCGACATCTTACTATCTTGACCCCAACACTTTCATCTCGCTCTCAACCATCAATCATAATGATGTTATACCCGGATTCAACGCACGCACATCTATCGGTGGGGCTGATGCCGTTGTGTACGACCCTGTGATGAACCGGTTCATCACACTGTTTGCCTACGATATGATAGGAGTGGAGGAGAGCAAGTATGCAAGCGGACAGTTTGGTTTTGATTACTATAACTTCTACGCTTACTCATCATACGGCACTCTCGTCTATAACAACTTCTTTGTATGTCATTCACCTCTCGAGGTATTCTTTATAGATTATTATGGCAATCGCATTGACCAGACATCGATAGTTGACGAAAATACCAATAAACCTATTGGCAACATATTTGACGGTCATTCGTGTGTTAATGTATTTGGCGGTCTTGCCATTACGTATACCTACGAGTACTGGGGTCAGATTTATGAAGACTCTTATTTCCCTTGCTGTGTGATCAGCAAGGATGAGGCTTCTGGTAAGTATTGGTATACACGTCTCAGTGGTTTCGGAACATATGACACGTCAATGGGACTTGCAAGCCGTAGTGAAATTGATGTCACATCGACTACTGCAATCCCCGACGTAGAGGGTGCCATTACTTTGTCACACACTTATCAGCGTGGTTACTACACATGCAACAACAAGGTATATGTGATGACTTATAACAATGAAAAGGCAATTTTACCCAATGAGTCACAGTCGGTACTCTCTTTCCCCGCAAACGAAGAGATCACATATATGACCATCAATGCCGATACCGAAGAACTGATTGTGGCTACAGCCGATAAGACCACAGGCCGAGGCAGTGTGTATTTCTATGATACCGCAAATGTTCGCACCGACTCGCCCAATACTCCGGCCAAGGCATACTATCCTGATTGTGCCGATAGGATATCGTTTATGATTTATAAGCCCCGTGTGGCCGACAATAAGTAATAAGCCCGATATATGAAACTATTGACAACATTCGTGTCAGCCGTCTTGTGTGCCATCTTTAATGTCGGAGCACAAGGTGTGGGCTTTAAAGTCACGCTCCCGGCAGATTCTGCCTATAACGGCATGAGGGTGTTGATACAAAATATCTCACCCGAGTCTGCCAAGTCATTTTCAGAACTTAAGTCTGTAAATGGCTCGCAGGCATTTGCAGGGCGTGCCGAAGCATCGCCATATGGTATATATCGCATAATCTGCAGCAATTCAAAGTATCAGTATTCTCTTCCGGTATATGTCAATCCGGATGATACGGTAGTGGCTTTGGGAATGCAGACAAGCGGTCCGTCTCTCGTCTCGTCGTTAAGCGATACTTCTAACCGTGCGCTACACGCTTATCAGGAGTTTTTGACACAAAAGTCTATCAGGCTTTCGCATGAGACAGACAGTATGCCGCTTGACGAAATTAAAGCGCGGCTATCATCGCTCATAACGGCAGGCAACTCTATTGTCGACAGTCTGAAGCCCGAGCCGCAGGTTGCCGAGTTTATTCGTCTTTGGGCCTATAGTTCGGTTTTTGAATGTGTTGACATGGCCAACTACCTTTTCAGACGCAGCCGACGCGATATGTATATAGCCCCGACCGACATATTGCCTCCTCCGTCGACCATTCTCGATACCCCTATGGCCATGGCGTTTATGAGTAATGTCCTTGCCGTGACAACATCACTTCCTGACAGAGTTCCTGTCGAGCAGCAGCTTGAGGCTCTTTATGCATCATATCGTACACCCGTCATAAGGAGTGCGGTGGCGCAGAATCTTGTGATGGGTTTTGTGAATCACTACAATCCGTCGGACGGAATGGCCGAAGGCGAGAAACGATTGGCCTCAATGATTGAGAAGTATTCTTTGCCTGAACATCTGATGACCGCTTTTAAGGCCAAAAAGGTAGTTTCGGAGGGTACTCCATTTCCCGATGTTACGCTCGTAGACCGTGATGGCAATACAGTAGACTTCTCACGCTTCCGAGGCAAATATGTCTATGTGGATCTTTGGGCTTCATGGTGTGGTCCATGCTGTGCCGAGGTGCCGCATCTCAAAAAACTTGAGAAAGATATGGCCGGCAGCAATGTTGAATTTGTGTCAATCTCGCTTGACTCTTCGCGTGATTCTTGGATTAAGAAGATGGCGCAACTTGATATGCATGGCAATCAGCTATTGTGTAATGACGACCGCCTTGCTCAAATGCTTAATGTGAAGGGCATTCCACACTTCCTTGTATATGACCCCGAGGGACGTCTGCTTATATATAAAGCTCCTCGCCCGAGTTCAGAGCAGATACTCCCCACACTCAAGGCTCTTGGTGCAAAAGAGTAAGCATATATAGTCTAAGTTTATAAAATCACGGGTATGATACATCATGTCCGTGATTTTTGTATTTTCGCCCTGTCGGAGAGATGTTCTTGGAGCCATGGTGTTATATTATTGGGAAAAATGCATTATTTTTGTGGCGTATATCACTTTATAATACCATTTATGAAAATCCATTCAACAATGTTCGCGCTGATGGTAATGTCAAGTGCGTGTATGCATGCCGACAACCTGTCAGTCAAGATTGATCTTTCGGATAATCCCTTATGTGGGGAGATGAATGTCAATATGCGCCCGGTCGAGGATTACAGCGCGGCGGCATCTGTGACGCTTCAGAAAGCCTATGCTTCATTACGTGTCGGCGAGATCGTGGAGAGCCCTTCGGGTCTGTATTACCTCTATTGTTATACACCTAAATATCAGACTTCGATACCGGTGAGTCTTGATGTCGAGAGCGTCAAGTCGCCCATTAAGGTTTCTGTCAAGGATTATGTGGTCACGACTTCTCTTTCGGGGCCGGTCAACAATGCTCTTGTCGATGCCAACACTCGCTTCACTGATCGCGCGCGCACTGTGGGCAACGGTGCGGCCGACATGACTTCCGACGAGCTGCGAACCGCCCTCGCAGGATTTATCTCTGACGGGGAGGCTGTGATAGCCGACGAGCCGTCGCTGCCTGCCTCGACGCAGGAGTTTATACGTCTCTGGGCCTATACACTTGCTTCCGACTCCTATAGTATGGCTCTTCATGTGAGAGGCCGCGCCGGAAAGGAAGTCTCTTTTAATGCTTCCGACATCCTTCCCGCGCCGGCAAGTGTGCTTGACACCCCCATGGCCGCCGGATTTCCGTCGGTCACCGGAGCTGTAGCCTCGACTCTTCCCGGTAAAAATGTTGAGGAGAAGCTCGCTGCGCTCCATGAGCTATACAATACGCAGACCATAAAAGACAATGTCACATCGATGCTTGTCAGAGGCTTTATGTCGGGTTTTGATTATAAAAACGATTTTGAGTCGGGAGTGACACGTCTGCAGGCTCTTACCGACAAATACTCATTGCCGGCAAGCTATCTCGAGAGTTTCCGTGCCCGTCGGGCCACAGTGCCTGGATTGCCGTTTCCCGAGGGCGTAAAGCTCCTTGACCGCGACGGCAAGGTGGTAGACTTCTCAACATTCCGTGGCAAATATGTATATGTCGACCTCTGGGCTTCGTGGTGTGGACCCTGCTGTAAGGAGGTGCCTTATCTTCAGCAGCTCGAGAAAGATATGGAGGGCTCGAATGTTGTCTTTGTCTCCATCTCATGTGACTCGTCGACCGCTCCGTGGTTTAAAAAGATGGAGCAGCTCGGCATGCACGGCAATCAGCTCATCGATACCACCAACGAGCTTGGCAACAAACTTAATGTCCGCGGCATCCCTCACTTCCTGATTTATGACCCCGAGGGCAATCTGCACACATATAACGCTCCACGTCCGTCATCGTCCCAGATACTCCCCCTCCTCCGCTCGCTTAAGTGACGCTTACACCCACTAAAAAACGCCAGTCAGTGACAGGAGTGTCTCTGACTGGCGTTGATGTTATCCCACATTAATGTGTCGGGGATGAGTATAGCGGTCCGGATTATCTAATGTAAATCTTGCTGACTTTATTGCCCTGGCGGCGGATAAATATTCCGTTGGCGGGATTGTCGACACGCATGCCGTTGAGGTTGTAGTATTCGACAGGCATGTCAGTGGTGTCAGAGCCTATGTCATCGATACCGCTTTGGTCGACTGTAATCAGTGACACTTTTGTGACTGTTACGGCAAAGCCTGAGATGACCAGGCCGTGAGCCTTGAGTTTCTCAAGGTCTGTCACATTTATTTCATATACGGCATCCTTGGCTCCGCGCTTGAAATTACCGGCCGAGTCCATGTTGGTGCCTTTACCGTTGACTGTGAGGTCAACCATGTCACCGCTTTGTACTTTGACGATGCCTTTGCCTTTGCCTGCATTGATTGTGAGATTGATTTTGAAGCGGTCTCCCTCACGGGCGTTTTCAAACTTGTCGGCCGCTACTGTTACTGACTGAGCCCATTGTCCGCAGTTGACATTGCCGCTCCAGATTTCAGATTCAATGCCTGGAGCGGGTGTGTCGGGATTGTCGGGCAGAGGGTCGCCTGACGAGAGCTGAATACCTGTCACAGTGATGTTTGCACCTTTGACACGCAGGCCGTTGGCCTTGAGTGACGCAGCGTCGTTATTGGTTATCACATAGGTGAGTTCGGTGACATCGGGCTGTATGCATCCATAGCTGTCAAGATTGGCCGAAGTCCTGTCGGTCTCGAGTTTGACATAAGTCTGGTCGTCAAGCTCTATATTTCCATAGTCATTACCGGCGTTCACGTTCAGAAGTATTTTCAGTATGTCGCCGCCCTTGACATTTGAAAATTTGGGAGCGTCTACCGTAATATCGTTTTTCCAGCTACCGGTCGAAGTGCTACCTGTCCATATCGTATTTTCAGCGGGAGTCTCTACGCCCTGTCCGCCGATAAGCTCTACCTTTGTAACGGTGATGTTTGCGCCTTTAATTCTGAGACCGTTTGATTTGAGCAGAGCCACGTCTGCAGCCCCGATTTCATAGGTCACTTTAGTCACGTCGGCCTGTATGCATCCATAGCTGTCGAGGTCGGCCGAAGAACCGTCGGTGTCAAGTTTGGTATACTTCTGGTCATCAAGCTCAATGTTGCCGTAGTCTTTGCCAGACTCGACGTTGAGATATATTGCGATTTTGTCGCCGGCTTTGATAGCCGAAAATTTAGGAGCGTCAACAGTTATATCGTTTTTCCAACTGCCGGTCGAAGTGCTACCTGTCCATATCGTATTTTCAGCGGGAGTCTCTACGCCCTGTCCGCCGATAAGCTCTACCTTAGTAACGGTGATGTTAGCACCTTTAATTCTGAGGCCGTTTGATTTGAGCAGAGCCACGTCGGCAGCCCCGATTTCATAGGTCACTTTAGTCACGTCGGCCTGTATGCATCCATAGCTGTCGAGGTCGGCCGAAGAACCGTCGGTGTCAAGTTTGGTATACTTCTGGTCATCAAGCTCAATGTTGCCGTAGTCTTTGCCAGACTCGACGTTGAGATATATTGCGATTTTGTCGCCGGCTTTGATAGCTGAAAATTTAGGAGCATCTACCGTAATATCGTTTTTCCAGCTACCGGTCGAAGTGCTACCGCTCCACAGCACACCATCCCCCGGAATGTTGGGGGTGTCGGGCTTCTCGGGTGTTTCGGGAGAGGTCCCTCCGTCGGTGAGTGTGACTTTGGTTATTGTAACGTTGCGGCCTTTGAGCTGTAGTCCGTAGCTCTGTAGGCTCGCGATGTCATTGTCGTCATTAATCACTGTCGAGGTTACCGTGGTGGTGAGTGCAAACTGTCCGTTTTTCTTGACATTGGTACGTCCGTCCTGACATTTGAGTTTGGTATTGTTGGAGTAGATGTCGACCGATGCGTATTGCTGAAGGGTGCCGGTGGTGAAATGTATGGTCAGAGTCTGGCCTTTTGTCAGACCGAGAAATTTTTCGGCACCGAGTTTGAAATATACTTTTTTCATGTCGGGCACGGCTGTGCTTCCTTCAAAAAGCACAGGATCAATATCGAGTTCGTCGACCAGTACAGCCTTTGTGATATTGGCCGAGCCTGGCTTTGCCGACATGAGCGCAATCTTGGTGATTTCATCCTTTTTGCTGTTGTCAAGTCGGAGCACAATCCGGGTGGATGTGGCATCTGCCTCGCAATTGCTCGAAGCATTTGATTCATCGGAGTAATAGGCTTCGAGTTTGAATTTGGCCGGGGTGGGTTGCTCGAAGTCCATCACGATGTAGTTGTATTCGGAGTAGTCCTTGTTGTCAAGGTTGAATACTATGCCGCCATAGCCTTCGGTCCAGGAGGCGGTGTTGCCGCTCATTGCCGCTCCGCTCCAGCAGAGCTCGGATGTGTAGAGAGGCATGATGTCAAGTTCGGCGGCCGATGAGCCCAAGGCCATCAGGCCGGTCGCCAGGCATGCTAAAATTTTTCTCATAGTTCTATAATTTTTAAGTAGTTAGTGGTTGAGGATTTTCTTTACTGTAGAGCCTTGCCGCAGTATGTATATGCCGGGGTTGGTCATATCGCTGACACGGCGACCCGTTATGTCAAATATCTGATAAGGTTGTGTGTAATCTATCTCCCGAGTGTCGTTGGGCCTTATGTCCCGGATGCCGGACGAGCCATATATCGAGCACTCTACGGATGTTTCGCGGATGCCGTTTCGGCCGAGCACGGTATTGGTCCCGTTAGGTTTGTATATCGAGTCGTCATAGCTTCCAAACATATCGCAGTCCTCCACACCGCCGCTGTTGCCGGTCCATGACCATACGAGATAGCCCACTTGAGTCTGTGCGGTGTAGTCGAGTATGCTTTGCCATTCGACATAGCGGCCTCCGTGTCTGTAGGCAAACTCCCCGATTATTACCGGGTAACCTGTGGCCAGCGCGTTGTCGATATTTTTCTTGACAGTCGAAGTGTTTTTTCCTGCAACGTCATACATATGTATCGCGAAGACAACATTCTGCAACGGGTCGGCTGAGGCTACTTCCGACGCTCGTTCAAATATGCTTTGAGGCCATTGGCCCCAGCCTGCTGCATCAATTATCAGAGTGTTGCGTACACCTCCGTCACGGATGATTTTTATGGCCTGTTTGTAACCGTCGGCCCATGCTGCCGAGTTGCCTGACGTGCCAAACCATTCGTTGGCTATGTTGACGATTGTTGTTGCCGTGTGGGCGTTAAGCAGGTCTTTCATATCCACCCAGAAGCGTGCGGCTTCCTCGAGGTCGGAATATTCGTTGCTTCCTGTCGCGTCATGAGTGTTGAATACTGCTATCAGATGGTTTTCCTCACAGAGAGTGATGAGTTTTTTCAGTTCTCTGACCGAAGGACGTGAAAAGCGTCGGCCGGTGCCGAGTTGGATACGGAGCGTGTTACATCCGATACGCTTGGCTGCCGGGATTACGGAGTTTTCTTTGCCTTTTTGCCAGCACCATGAATAGTTGGCCCCGCGCATTACAAAATTATTGCCGTTGGCATCAAGCAGTCGGGTCCCTGATACTTTAAAAGAGCCTTCATATTGTGCCGAGGCCAGCAATGGTAAGAGAAGTATTAGAATCTGTAGGATTGCTTTCATGTGATTGATTGTTATTTCGGTTATATATAGCAATAGGATATGATGAGAGAAAACGTCTCAAGTTGTGACATCGCAAAGTTATGACTAAATAATCGGGATGTATGTTCTGATTTTAACCATTGTTGTTACAACTGTTTTTGATGCAAAAAATAGATAAAATCAGAACATTGAGAGATGCTCCTTTATGAAGTGTGTGGTATAATATGTTGAAACATAGTAGGTTAATAGGGAGGGGTGAAAGTTAAGGTTTAATGTGTGTTCCGTGTAGTGGCCTGAAAATGTAATAATGTCGTTATATCAAGGACTTGCGGAAGGATGAAATGTGTTAAATGGTTATACATGAATTATGGCGAATTATTTTTTTGTATATATTTGCACAAAAAATGAAAATTCAGGACCTTGTAATATGAGAAAAATTAATTCGGAAATCATTACTGAAATAGTATAATCCACAAAACGAAACGTATAAAATTAGACAAGTTTACACGCTATAATTGTCTAATGATTTTAGCAGCGTAACATACTGTATTTTAATATAATACAATTAGTCTACCGTGTTAAGCGTTCCAAACTGAACGAAAACGACCACCGAAGAAAGAATATTTGAAAATCAGATAGTTACAAATTTAGAAAGTGTTAAATAAAACGAAACGTTCTGTTAATTTATGTTTAATAACTCGTTTGTGAGGTAGTATTCCATTGGGAAAATTCGACTTTTTGACCAATTGTAATAAGTCAGCGGAGCGACAAAAAAGCCGCTCCGCCTTCTGCTACGAATCGGTAGTCATTAGCTACGGAATCGTAAATTTGCCTCACAGCTTGAAGTTATCGCGCCTTTTCGGAGGTTTTGTGCAAAGGTACAAATAAATATTTACCTGTCAAAAAGACGGCAAAACCAACGGTAATTACATACAACTCATAAAGGTTTTGCCGTCCGTTCCGCAAATACAGCATCATTAAGAAAAGCTCTCCGGGCGGATCTTAGGTCTCAATCGCCAGTTTACCATTCCCGGGTGCTTGTATATCATATAAACGCACTGCGTTTTAAATAATTGTACAATGTCCGCTCCGCTATGCCGAATTGTGGATATATGTAACGCCGCCAAATATCGCGGTTACTGACACCGATTTTGGCGTGTCGGTCATATATCTCATTGACAGCCTTGATCCTTGCGGCATAAGAATTGGCTTTTGGCATTGTTTTCGACATAACGCCTATTTGTCAATTGTTTGCATTCCTTTGGATTATGCGCTTTTCTCGGCACTTACAATCGCTCCTATGCCCTTGCCACGGATAGGCAGAACGATAGAACGTTTGTCAAAGCCTACTATTGTGGCGCGTTCCTTGGGGTCATCATAGGTGGCGTACATATATGTTTCGCCATCGGCTTTGAACACTTCATCGGCGTAGAACGCTACACTGGCAAAACGTGTAGTAGCATCTGCGTCGTATGCGACCTTGACTAATGCGCTTTTGTCATCGGTCGTGTATGTCGGCATTGTCGAGCAGGAGAAACACCCGAATCCTGCGAATTTCATCGGCTCACCGTTTGTAGTGTTAGTCAAGTCCTTAAAGATTTTCAAATCTTCAAGCAGCAGGTCGGAAACGTGCTTAGGGTGCAATACCAGATAACGGCGATCCATTGGAATATCTGCATAATCGAAACGCTCTTTAAGCGCGAGTATGTCGGCGAAAGTCAGACGGTGACGATTGCCGACAAGTTCCCCGGTGGTAACGACAAGTGGTGTGTCGAATGTGTCGGACTGCGGCGCGATAGCGTGTGTCGCTTTCATTGTTACCGCCTTGCGTAATGTGCTGCGGTGCTGACGGATAACGCTTTCGAGTTTGTCGTAACTGTATTCTATCGCGTCCGGGCGGCGCACAATGGTGTTTTCTGTCTCGAATTTGTCAAGTGTTATCTCGTTGTCCTCGTCCTCACGCCCTACAACAGTTATAGGGTATGTGGTATTGTTAATCAATACCTTGGGGTCGATGCCTGCGGACGCTATGTGGATTTTGTCATTTTCCACGAAGCCGTCATAGTTCAGCAGCTTCTGCAAAAAGCTGTCATCGGGATAAAATCCCTCTTTAATCTGGTTTAACCAAACTTCTTTGTTGAGTGCCATTTTTATTTGCGTTTTTGTTCGTTTTCAATAAGTTGTGCATATAAATCGGGGTGTGCCGCGAGATATTCCGGCTCGTTCCGGCGGTAATAGTCCAAATCCTTGACACCCGCGCCGTGTCCGCGCTCATGCTCGACCAGCCGCTTGTAAAGCGTCGGATTGTCTCGCAGTTCCTCCGGGGCGAATTTGCGGTACATTTCAAGTGTCCATCGGCTTTTGTCTTCCGGAAGGCTGATTGCCTGAGACAGTCTAACCGGGTTAATCATACTATCAAGTACACCGCGCAGAACCTCCGCGCCGAGCCGCTCGCCGATATGTCGGAACGTTCCGCGCTCCATCGGCATTACTTTGTTTTGGTTTTGGTCTAACAGTCGTTCAATTTCAGCCTTTTGCGCCTCTTTACGGCCTTTGCAATATCCCCGGAAAGCCTTGATATTGCCCTTTGCCATAGCCATGAAACTTTTCCGATCGTTTGCCGAAATCAATCCGTTGTTAATTGCCTCCTCAACCTCCTTTTCAACGCTTGTAGGCTCGTTCAGCAGCGTTTTAATGTGCTCTATAATATCTTTGTCGGTCACTGTCTCCGAAAGACCTAAAACGTCAATTATGCGCGTTCTGAGGGCGGTGTTGTCATCGTCAGCCCCTGCGGTGTCGTTCTTTTTAAGTTCTGACAGCGTTTTAACGGGTTTCCAACCCTTTTTGAACAGTTTCACGGCGTTCTCGTTTGCCGGAACGTCAACGATTGAAATTTCAATCAAATCACATTCTACGATTGCCTGCACTCCGTTGATTGTCTCGCACTTGCAGTTCTCAATACCTATCGAGGCACTGCGTAAAAAGCCGCTTTCGACTTGGTGCCTTACCTTTGCTCCCAGTTCCGTGCCGTCATCAAAGACGGCCTCCGCGGTCAGTTTGTCACCCTCTTTTGTGATGTTCTCCCAGCGACCTATTACGCCCTTGTTACGGTCGTGCATATATAGCATTATCGGGTTGCGCTGAAACCGGGCAATATTGATGCCGGAAGTAAGAACAACGCTGTCATAACTGTTAAGCGTCTCATCCGATACGGTGAATTTGTTGTTTGCCATATTTTGCGGTTATTAATGTTTTGTGGCTCAAAATTATGTACCATTATTGAAACACCCTAAAAAGTGTGCAATGGTTGCACACTTCTATGCAATGATTGCACACTTTTTGTGTGAAAGCCTTGCACACTTATTATTTTTGCCCTCGAAATTTTGGTATGTCGGAAGAATTGATTACTTTCGCATATCCTAAATTATTCATGTATGAATCAGACAAACAACTCTCAAAAGCATTTGCGGCCAATGGTGCGGGTAGCGGAAACGCCCCGGCGCGTTCACATGAATAAGCGTAGGACACCTAAAGGTCGCTTTTTTAATAACTTCCTAAATTATTCATGTATGAACAACGCTTCTACAACAGAGGCGCAGTTGCTTGCTTTTTACAAGCGGTATTCTGAGCGTCTGTTAGACCAATTAGCAAGTGCCCACGAAACAATCGGCGGTCTGCGCTACTACCTTGAGATTAACAACATTGAGTTACCCAAACACCTTGCACCGAAAAAAAAGAAGAGGCAAAAATAGAAGTGACAACTTCTAAATCTCTCCTTAAAAACTTTTGGCTCAACTAAAGAACAACATTTTCTCACTTATCTCGAAGCCGCCCGGTGCAACGTCTCACCTCCGGGCGGTTTTATTCCTATGACAGCCAAAGAATGTATCATAGAACAGCACGGCATGTTTACGCCGGAAGAGATCGCCGAAAACATCGGCGTTACTGTTTATTATGTCAACAAAGTAATAAAAGCCCATACAGCCAATTTACGGCCGTCTCTGACGCTTCAAAACTATGTTGCGGCACATCATCAGGGAATAACGCGTAAATGTGATTTAGCGCGATATTTCGGCGTTACACGGGATGCAATCTATAAATTTGAGCATAAGCCGGAAATTAAATCTATTCTTGAAAAATATAAAAACATTGTCGGTATTGACCCTATTAAACGCCTTGAACATGAAATGTCCGAAATTCTGTCAGTTTTAATCGAGTGCGAACCAAAAAGTAAAACGGCCTCGACTATCAAACAACTACTAAAGGCCATACACGACAAAAAAAACACTATTAACAATTACGGGGAATCATCTGCGAATTGTTAAAATGTCACTCCACTTGACAACCTACTATACATTTAACACAAAACGAAACGTTCAAACTAAGACATATTATTGAGTTTCAATTATATACAAACAATAACAAGACAAAATTACACTATACATTCGCCCGAAATGTTAAAATTTTGGATGTTACATATCATACAACGTTAGAATGGCGTTATAATACTTTTCGGACAATCTCCACCTCTACACGACATCGCCAGCACGATTAAAATTATTGCGTGCTGTTTTACGGCCATATGTAAAGTAGATGCAACCATATCAGCTCGTTAGATTAACTCGCGTATAAACTTTTCACGCCCAAATGTAAACCAAAATTAAACCTATGTAAACTTTTTGGCGTAAACCTTTATCGCCTTTTCGACCAATCAAAACACCCAAATTCAGCCATTTACCGTGTTACACTCAAAGTAACGCTTCGTTTTGTGCCCCATAATAGCTCCTGTGCAAGAAAAGTATGGTTACTATATTGTAGAGCGTAAGAAACATTCTTTTGATTATCCGGTACATCGTCACGACGCATATGAAATCAATTTTTTGTATGGATGTAAGGGTGCGCGGCGCATAGTAGGCGACTCGATTGTCGAGCTTGATGATTTTGATCTGGTGTTTGTAGGCCATGGCATCGAGCACGGGTGGGAACAGCACAATTGTCAGTCGGGCGATATGCGAGAGATTACCATCCAGTTTTCGCCTCATTTTTTCGTAGAGGATTATCTTATTGATAATAAGCTCAATTCAATGGTGCGTCTGCTCAAACTCAGTGCCAATGGCATAGCTTTCGGCACCGAGACCGTGCTGAGGGCTTTTCATGCGTTGGATGAATTGCCGAAGATAAAGGATAGTTTTGAGAAAATGTATGCGATTCACCGTCTTGTCAGGATGCTGTCGGAGAGCATGGATTATACGATATTGTCGAGCTCGACGTTTTCAAGCATGTATGCTACAAGCGATTCACGCCGCATAACCAAGGTGCAGAACTATATACGTGAGCATGTGATGGAAAAAATCAGGCTTGTGGATCTGGCAGCTCTGGCCGGGATGACAGAGTCGTCGTTTTCGCGCTTTTTCAAGTTGCACACAGGTTACTCGGTGAGCGATTACATCACTAATATGCGGCTTGGCGTCGCTACGCGTAAGCTGGTGGATACTAAGATGTCGGTCTCGGAGATATGTTATGAGTGTGGTTTTAACAACGTCAGTCATTTTTGTCGGTGTTTCAGACAAAAGAAGTGTTGCTCACCTACCGAATTTAGAAATATGTATCAAAACAAGATTAAGCCGTAATGAAAATATATCGGATGAGTCTGATAAGGATATAAACAATACAGTTCTTGTCCAATGCTTTTAATATTGCATAAACAGGAACTGTATTGCTTGGAGAGGATGACGTTATCCTCTTAAATTTTTATGGCCCTCTTATTTTGTCAGAATTGCAGAGGTGTAGGGGGCGAGATGACCGATGACGTGGCCTGAGGCAACGGTGAAATTGCTGTTGTGCACAGAGTCGGTGTAGTCACCGTCAGGGAGTGATGTCGTGATGTCAATGTCCTGGGGCGTAGCGGTGAGATTGATGAGTACAAGGCCTGCGTTTCCACGACCTATGGCTATGACAGCTCCGTTATTGGCCTGAGTGATTGTTTCGGGTTGCCCGTGCATGGCGCGGCGAAATTTGTTGACAGCCACGACTTCTGGATGCTTGAACTCGTCGTTGCCGCGTGCGCCTACGCGATTGTTGCCCCAGTAGTTATCACGTGTGCTTCCGGCCGGGCGGCTGAAGAAGAGAGGGGTGCCGTTCTGACGGGCGGCGAGAAATACCCAACCCATGCGTATCTGGTCGTCGGTAAGTCCGGCCGATTCGTGTTCGTTGGCATATGTGTCGTGCGATTCCACCCATGTCACGAGATGCTTGCCGTCGACCGGGTGATGCCAAGTGAGGAGCGAGTCGGCATTGAAGTCGCCTTTGTCAAGCACGGTGCGGAGGGCATGGCCATAGGCCGAGGCAGTGAGGTCCATGTATTCTCCATATTCGGCTTCTTTCACATTACGGTCCTGGAGCACTTCGCCATAGATGAAGAGCGAGTCGCGGGGCACGCCGAGGCTTATGCCTTTGACGGCTTCGCGGCCGGTGGCAATGTCCCAGAAGTTGTTTCGCTCGGCAAGACTGTCAAGGGGGTCGGAGGGAAGGCCAATGTGCTTGGCTGTGTCGTAGCGAAATCCGCGTACTCCGAGGCTGAGCAGGTCGTTGACATAGGCCATATAGTAGGCCTGGAAGTCGGGATTTTCGGTATTTACGTCGGGTAGGCCGCCCATCTTTCCGGTGGTGCACTGATAACGGTCGTTGTAGTCGGTGATGTCGTTGAATCCGTTGGCGTGAAACAGCTTTTCGTGACCGCCTACGGCATTGTCAAGGTCGGGGAGCACGACTGTGTGGTCAACGGCTGTGTGGTTGGGGAGAACGTCGACGATGACTTTTACATTATATTTGGCCGCGCTGTCCATCATGGCCTTGAACTGGTCGCGCGAGCCGAGCAGATAATTTCCGATTTTCCAGTCGGTGGGCTGATAGTAGTAATACCACTTGCCGCGCACCGAGTCGCCGGGCTGGGAGTAGAGGGCGAGGCCTCCGTCTTCACCGACAAAGCAGGTGTTGGCGGGCGATGTCTGCACGTAGGCATATCCGGCTTCGGCGATGTCGCGCATATTGGCGGCGATGGTGTCAAATGACCATGACCAGGCGTGGAGGATTACGTCGTCGTTGGTATCGGCTGACGCTGTTTTGGCGGTGTTGCCTCCGCATGACGCGAGCATGGTGCCTGCGGCAAAGGCAAGAAGTAGTGATTTGTTCATGAAATTGTTTGATTTATGTAAGTATGATTATGATATGCTGGCGGATGATACCGCTAAAGGAAGAGTGTAAGCGTGATGAGGTAGAAAAGTGAGGCGGGGACTACGAGCAACAGTGAGTCGATGCGGTCGAGTATACCGCCGTGACCGGGGAGAAGATTGCCTGAGTCCTTGACGCCGAGTGTACGCTTTATGAGCGATTCGACAAGGTCGCCCCAGGTGGCGAATATGGCTACTGTGACTCCCATGAAGCACAGCCCTGATGTCGAGATGCTTTCAAAATATGTCGGGAAGAAGTATTTCATGACGAAAGCCGATGCGACAACAAATATAATACCTCCGAAAAATCCCTCCCATGTCTTGGCCGGAGATATGCGCGGAAACAGTTTGTGGCGTCCGATGAGCGAGCCTGTGACAAATGCGCCCGTGTCGCTCAGCCATATCATTATGAACATCGCCAGCAGGAGAGCTTTGCCGTCAGGAAGCGTGTAGTACATTGACAGGATGCCGAGCGGCAGGGCTATGTAGAGCTGGCCCATATAGGAGTATGCGAGATTGGCAAGCGGAGAGTTTTCGTGATTGTAGAGCTGCATTACGAGCCTGATGGTGAGATACAGGAGGTAGAGCAGGAAGAATGTGCCGCCGAGTACAGCCGTGGTGTGGGGCGACAGAAGGCCGAGATTGACGCTGCCAAGTCCTACCACAAGGATGAGTGCGCCGGTCATGTCGGTGACGAGTGTGGTGATGTTCTCTCCGCCCGAACCGGTGTTGCACAGTGTCGAAAACTCATTCACTGCAAGAACAGCGAAGAGCGAGAATAGTGCTACAAACCACCATCCGCCCGACAGGACGGCTGCGACGATAAGGGCTACGTATATTATACCTGTTATGGAACGTTTTATGAGATTTTTCATTTGTGTATTTTATGCCAATAAACAATATTTCGCAAAAATAATGAAAAATTTTTATAGAATGCTAAAACGGACCGCCTAAATTTAGGCGGTCCGTTTAAAATGAGTGTTTTTGGATGCGTTTTTTTACACGAGATGTCCGATGAGGTTCTCGCGATCGCCGGGCAGGAGGTCGATGACAGGGATTTCCACCATCGTGTAGGCTCCGGGGGTGAGACGCATCGATGCGCGGGCCACGCCTACGAGCAACTGGGCTGTGAGGGCGGGATTGTTGATGCTCATGCTAAATTCAAAACGCTGGTTTTGGGTCTGGCCCGAAACACCTTTGCGCACCATGTGTACACCGTGACCCATGTCCTTGACGGCATCGACGCTCTCGACGGCCATCACGTGGGTTTCGTCAGAGGCGAAGTAGGGGTCTTCCTTTACGGCTTTGGCCACATCTTCGAGCGACGCACCGGGGAGAAGCTCTACATACACCATGCGGCGATGCATGCCGTCGCCCTTGGGCATGGTCATGGAGAGGGCGTTTTTCACGCCGGGTTTTGATTTGACACACACGGTGTGGCCCATGCTCATGCCGGGGCCGAAGTTGGTGTGGGTAAGGCCTTTGGGAGCGGCTGCTTCCATGAGAGTACGCACGATAGAGTCGCTGCCCGGATCCCATCCAGCCGAGATGACGGCTACTTTGCCGGCCTTGACTGCGGCCTCGTTGAGCGATCGGCGCAGTGATACTATCTGTGTGTGGATGTCAAAGCTGTCGACTGTGTTGATGCCCATGGCAAGATACTCGAGAGCATATTTCTCTACTTCGCGGGTGGGGGTGCAGAGGATGGCTACATCGACCTGTCCCAGTTCGCGGATGTCGGTTACTACGGGATAGGGAGTGAGTTCGAGGGGTTTCTCACCAACGTTGCGGCGTACTACGCCGGCAATCTCCATGTCGGGGGCTTCTTCAAGGGCCTGGATTGTAAACCGGCCGATGTTGCCGTAGCCTACTACGGCTGCGCGGATTTTCTTATTCATACCTATTGAACTTATAAAATGTGCAAGTAAAATGTCATTATAAAGCCATGAGGCTATAAGGTCATGGAATGATTGTGCATCCTCTTAACCTTATAGCCTCATAATCTGATAGACTTCAATTTTCTTGAGCTTGCGGAAAAATTGAAATTATTTCTTTACGATTGCTTCGGTGTCACGTGCTATCATCAGTTCCTCGTCGGTGGGGATAACCACAACCTTGACCTTGGATGCGGGGGTGGAGATTACTTTCTCCTCGCCGCGTACTTCGTTGGCCACAGGGTCGATTTCCACACCCATGAATGCGAGGGGTGCGCAGACGTCACGGCGGAGCGGGCACTGGTTTTCGCCGACACCGCCGGTGAAGACGATGATGTCCACGCCGCCCATCTCGGCAGCATAGGCTCCGATGTATTTGAGTATGCGCTGCTGATACATGTCGAGACCGAGTGTGGCGCGCTCGTCACCGTTGTTGACGGCTGCCTCAATCTCGCGCATGTCGCTCGAGATGCCGCTGATGCCGAGCATTCCGCTCTCCTTGTTGATGATTTTCTGGAGGTCGGCGGCCGAGAGGTTGTGCTTGAGCATGATGTAAACGAGGGCTCCCGGGTCGACGTCACCTACGCGTGTGCCCATCATGAGGCCTTCGGTGGGGGTGAGACCCATCGAGGTGTCGATGCTCTTGCCGTCAACCACGGCTGTGATTGATCCGCCGTTGCCGATGTGGCAGGTGATGATTTTCTGACCCTTGGGGTCTACACCGAGAAATTCACACACGCGCTGCGATACGTAGCGGTGGCTTGTGCCGTGGAAACCGTAACGACGCACGCCGTCTTCCTTATAATATTTGTAGGGGAGGGCATACATGAACGATTTGGCGGGCATTGTCTGGTGGAATGCTGTGTCAAAGACTGCCACCTGGGGTGTGCCGGGCATGAGGGCTGTGATGGCGTCGATGCCGGTCATGTTGGCGGGATTGTGGAGCGGGGCGATGTCATAGCACTGCTTGATCATGTCCTTGACCTCGTCGGTGATGAGCATGCTCTCGCTGAACTTCTCGGCTCCGTGCACCACGCGGTGGCCTACGGCGTCGATTTCGTCGTAGCTGCTGATGCAGCCTTCCACGGGGTCGGTGAGGAGGTTGAGGATAGCCTTTACTGAGCCGTTGTGGTCGGTCTGGCCAAGCTCGATGACTGCCTTGGAGCCGTCGGCTTTCTTGTATTTGAGAAATCCGTCGGGAAGACCGATTTTCTCAACACCACCCTCGGCGAGCACAGCGTCGGTGGCTGTGTCGATAAGTTTATATTTTACTGAACTGCTGCCGCAGTTAAGCACGAGAATTTTCATTATATATGTGTGTTAAAACTTTTATATACTCTGAGTCTTTGATAAATGATTCATCAATTGTCGCCCTTGAGGCCGATGGCCTGGTTGCAGGTGATGATGATGGTCTTGTAGATGTCGTCGGGCGAGCATCCGCGGGAGAGGTCGTTGACAGGAGCGGCGAGACCCTGGAGCACGGGACCTACGGCCTCGACGCCGCCGAGACGCTGCACGAGTTTGTATGCGATGTTGCCCACCTCAAGGTTGGGGAATACGAGCACGTTGGCACGACCGGCAATGTCGCTGTTGGGAGCCTTGCTGCTGCCTACGCTGGGCACGAGGGCGGCGTCGGCCTGGAGCTCTCCGTCGAGCGGGAGGGTGGGTGCCATTTCCTTGGCTATCTTTGTGGCTTCGATTACCTTGTCGACCTTCTCGTGCTTCGCGCTACCCTTGGTCGAGAAGCTGAGTATAGCCACGCGGGGCTCCATACCGGCGATGTCGCGTGCGGTCTGGGCTGCCGATACAGCTATCTGGGCGAGTTCGGCTGCGGTGGGGTCGGGGATTACGGCGCAGTCGGCAAAAATGAGCAGACCGTTGGTGCCATAGGCTGAACCTTCGGGGAGCACCATGACAAAAGCACCGGACACGACGTTGATGCCGGGTTTGGTCTTGATTACCTGGAAGGCGGCGCGGAGCACATTGCCTGTGGTGTTGAGCGCGCCGGCCACCTGGCCGTCGGCGTCACCATTCTTGATCATGAGGCAGCCGAGATAGAGGGGATTGGAGGCTGTCTTACGGGCTTCTTCCATAGTGATGCCTTTGCTCTTGCGGAGCTCGAAGAAGAGGGGAGCATATTTGTCAAGCACTTTCTCATCGTTGGGGTCAATGAGGGTGGCCTTTTCGATGTTGGTGAGTTTGAGCTCATTGGCCTTTGCATTGATCTCTGCGGGGTCGCCGATGAGTATTACCTCGGCAATGCCCTCGGCAATGATGCGTGCGGCAGCTGTGAGTGTGCGCGGTTCGGTTCCTTCGGGGAGTACGATGCGCTGGCGCGAAGATTTGGCTTTCGCGGTAAGTTTTTCAAAAAGTCCCATACTGATTTGGTGGTATTATAATTTGGTTGTTGTTTGTTGTGTCGATAGATTAGAATCAATTACGGGGCAAAGTTACAAAAGTTTTCCCCCAATGACAAAAAAACTTTTGCCATCGGGGGATTTTTACTTGTTTTTGAATGCCATTTCAGAGCCTGATGTCAATATCAAGATTGTCACGCATGTTGATGTCAAAGCGCAGGGTGTGTCCGTCCGGGTCATATCTCCATCCTTTGACGTTTTTGCCGCCGGATGTCACCGATGCCGGTCGTGACATTATGCGGTGCACTACAAAAGTGAGCCGTTTGTTGTCGGCCGAACCGTCGATGTGTCCTGTTGTCGCCACCTTAATATTAATATAGGTGTCCGAAGCCTGCCCCGAGAATGTCACGAGGCGATAGTTGCCGCTCTCGAGCGATGAGGGCGAGGTGAGGTCGTCTTCATATAGAGTATAGGTCGACAGGCCTGATGTCGGGTAATAGTTTATGGTGTATCGGTCGGTGCGATAGTCACCGGTGTTGTCCATCTTGTAGTCGGCCGTGGGGATGAAAGAGCCGGCCCGCACGAAGAGCGGCAACACGTTGAGCGGAGCGGGATAGATGATGGTATCGCCACCGTGGTGGATGTTGTCGGGAGCGGTGATGTCGAGCCATTCGCCGTCGGGGAAGATTACCCTGCGCTCGGTGGCACCTTGTGTCAACACCGGGGCCACAAGAATGTCGCGTCCCCACAGATATTCGTCGTTTATGTCATCATAACGGGGAGAGCCGGGAGTGTAAAAGTTGAGCGGGCGCACAAGCGGCAGTCCCTGCGAAGCATTCTCGTAGGCGAGAGTGTAGTTGTAAGGAAGCCAGCGGTAACGTTCCTTTATCAGCGGGAGTATGATGTCCTGTTGGTCGGGATAGCAATAGGGCTCGGCTGTGCTTTGAGAGTGGGTGCGCAGCACAGGTGAGAATGTGCCGAGCTGCAGCCAGCGTACATATAGCTCGGGGTCGTAGGGTGCGGCCGGGTCGATGGCAAATCCGCCCACGTCGTGGCTCATGTAGCCGAGGCCGCTCAGGCCTGAGTTGAGCATGATGGTGATTTGCGGAGCAAGGCCGCCCCAGGAGCGTGACACGTCGGTCGACCATGGAAACACGCTGTAGGACTGCAGACCCGTAGTGCCTCCGCGCATCATTGTCATGAGGCGTCGGTCGGGGAAGTCTTTTTTGAACAGGTCATATATGATGCCGCTCCAGTCGTTGCCGTAACGGTTGTGATACTGGCGTGTGGTGAGACCGTTGGCATGCATGCCGCTTTCGGGATGTACCTCCGGCTCGCCGAGATCGCCCCACCATCCGCCCACGCCGTCGAGAGTGAGTTGCTTGTAGCGGTCGCTCAGCCATCTGCGGGTGTCGGGATTTGCCACGTCAAACATGCCTCCCTCTCCGACCCATATAGTCACTTCCTGGGGCGAGCCGGTGGTGTCGGCAAGCAGGAGACCTTTGTCGCGAAGCGTATTGTAATTGTCGGCTCCACGGCCGTTGCGCAATATGTAGGGCTGTGAGATGATTACGGTGTTGACTCCGCGTCGTTTCAGTTCGGCCAGCATCTTTTTGTAATCGGGCCACTGCTCCGGGTCCCAGTCGAGGCGGCCCATATCCTGCTCCTTGCCATACCAGTAGAGGTCGAGGACGATGCCGTCAAGAGGATAGCCGGCACGTTTGAGAGTGTCGACCACACCTGTGGTCTCACGTTGTGTGCGGTAGCCGTATTTCGATGTTATATAGCCGAGCGACCATAGCGGTGGCAAATCCTGCCGACCGGTTATGGTGGTGAGTTTGGTCGTGAGGTCGGCCAGTGAGCCGGCGGAGTTGACAAAATAATATGACACCGGGACAGTCGACTCAGTGGTGTAGACGATCGGGTCGGACATCACCATGGAGGCAGCGGCATAGTCGTCAAACACTATGGCATATCCGTTGGAGCTGAGAAATAGCGGCATGGTGATGTTCATCTGGCGTATGCGCGGGTCTCCGGCCGTGTAGCCGTAGTTCTGTCTGTTATACATCACCAAAGTGTCGCCTGCAAGGTTGAAGCTGTAGCCGCGCTCGCCCGCTCCGTAAAACGAACCGCTGCCCAGGGTGGAGAGCGATATTGACTGACGTCCGTCCGACAGCGTGCGCAGTCCGTTGTCGCTTACAGCTCTGTTGCCGCCGGCGTTGATGTCGACAGCTCCCGTGGTCGAGTCGATGCGGACGGTGACGCCTGTCGGAGTGGTGAATATGCGCAGCGGTCCGGCCGACGAACTGACACATTCGATATCGGCAGCTTTGGGGGCGTCGGGAAGTGTTGCCGAAGGTGTTTGTCCGTGAGCGAAGTTTTCCACGCGTATAATGTCGGGAGTGATGGTTGAGACCGTCACACAACGTCCCCGTGACGTGTTGACACTGATGGTCTCGGCTGTTGCCGGTATGGACATGAGTGTGGCCGACAGCAGCACTGACAATTGTACTGGTATGATAAATCTTGACATTTAGGGAAAGAAAGAATGTAAGATGAAAAATAAAAAAATGCTTTTACTAATTGGTTACAAAGTTAATAAATATAATCCTGGTTATGAAATTTTTCGCCTCGAAAAATGGCCGTGCCGCGATGGTGAAAATACGGCAAATGTTAAACTTTGGTTAAAACACTTGACAAAGGGGCTGTATGGTTGTAATTTTGTGGCGATTTTATCATAATATGCCTAAGAAGCGTTTACATCATATCCCCTTGTTCAGCACTCGGGCCACCGCCACCGTGTCGGTCGCATTGGTGCTGGTCATACTCGGCATAGCCGCACTTGTGGGGTTGGCCACACACGGGCTGTCGCGCTCCGTAAGAGATAACATGGGTTTTGTGGTGATATTCAGTGAGAATGTCACCGCCGCCGACATAGCTCAGGTCACCGATAAGCTAAAGGCCGGGGGCGGCGTCAGAGACATCCAGTATTCTTCACCCGATGATATATTGGCGCGTTGGCAGAAGATGGTCGGTGAGGATGAAGACATAATGAAGCTCGCCGATGTCAATCCTTTTACATCCGAACTTGAAGTCAAGGTAACCGATACCTACGCGTCAACCGACAGCATCATGACCCTTGCGGCTCCTGTGATGCTCATGCCGCAGGTGAGTGATGTGAAGATTCACAATGAACTTATCGACAGCGTAAACTCCACTCTTCGTAGCATATCGCTGACACTTGTGGCTGTGGCCGTAGCGTTGATGATAGTCTCGTTTGTGTTGATATTCAACACTGTGAGGCTGTCGGTCTATTCACGCCGTTTCCTCATCAACACAATGCAGCTCGTCGGAGCGACGCCCGGATTTGTAAGGCGTCCCTTCATCCTCGAGAGCCTCGTCAACGGAGCTGTGGCCGGGGTGCTGGCATCAGCGATAGTAGGGGCGATGCTCGGTATGGGCATGCATATAGATGTATCGGTGTCATCGTTGCTCAACTGGCCTCAGGCCATAGCCGTGATGGCCGCAATGATTGTGACCGGCATGCTTATATGTATGGTGGCCGCATTCTTTGCATGCAACAGGTATCTTTCACTCACGTATGACGAACTATATAAATAAATAATGGAGCCGTTGACGACACCGCCAAGCGTGTTGTCAACGGCTCTACCATACAAAAAAAACATATTGATTATGGCTTATAAATCAGACCGTCGTTCCGACAAAAACGATGTGCTCGAGAAGGAAAACGACAACGAGCTGCCTCTCCTCCGTGCCAATTTCAGACTGATGGCTGCTGCCGGAGTGATGATAGTGCTCGGCTTTCTGCTGATGGCCGGTGGTGCCACCGACTGGGGCGAGTTTAATCCAGATATATTTTCTGCCCGCCGCATAGTGGTAGGGCCGACCATTGCCTTTCTTGGCTTTATTTTCATGGGCGTGGCTATAATGTATTCACCTAAAAAGAAATAAGATATGGATTGGTTAGACGCGCTTATACTCGGTGTGGTGCAGGGCTTGGCTGAATATCTGCCTATAAGCAGCAGCGGACACCTGGAAATCTTTCGTGAAATACTCGGACTTGAACTTTCCGGCGAGGATGCCCTGGAGTTTGACGTAGCTCTTCATGTGGCCACTGTATTGAGCACTATCGTAGTGCTCTGGCGCGAGTTTTTGCCCTTGTGCAAATCGTTCTTCACATTTGCCCGCGACGATAATTTTTATTATGTGTGTAAGATATTGCTCTCATGCATCCCTGTGGCCATAGTCGGTCTCTGCTTTAAGGATTTTGTTGAGAGCTTTTTCGGCGGAGGCCTCACTGTGGTAGGTATCTGTCTGCTTGTGACAGCATGTCTGCTTGGTTTTGCCTACTATTTCCGCAACCCGGCCCGCGAGGCTCGCAATCATGAGCGCGGACACGACATCACATGGTTGGATGCGTTCATCATCGGTTGCTCTCAGGCCATCGCCGTGCTCCCCGGCCTTAGCCGCTCGGGCACAACGATTGCCACAGGTCTGCTTCTCGGCGACAAGCGCGACAAGATAGCTCAGTTCTCATTCTTCATGGTAATCATTCCTATACTTGGCGAAGCAATGCTGGGTGTCAAGGACTTGATCGGTGGTGAAGGCATGGGGCAGAGTGTGGGTATCCTCCCGCTGGCCATCGGCTTTATAGCAGCCTTTGTCGTGGGTTGCATCGCCTGCAAATGGATGATTGACATTGTAAAGAAGGGCAAACTCGTGTGGTTCGCGCTCTACTGTCTTGCTGTCGGTATTTTGTGTATAGTCTGGTGATAGAACTCATAACCTATGGATTTCATTAGCGGAGAGACACTTTATATAGACAAGCCATTGGGATGGACCTCGTTTGACGTCGTAAAGCGTCTGCGTGGGGTGTTGCTCCATCGCCTTCATCGTAAGAAGATGAAGGTAGGCCATGCCGGCACGCTTGATCCTTTGGCTACAGGTGTGATGGTAGTGGTCACCGGCCGCTCAACCAAACTCATCGAGAGTCTCCAGGCAGGAGTGAAGGAGTATGTGGCCACCATACAGCTTGGAGCCACTACCCCGTCGTTTGACCTCGAGACCGAGATTGACGCCACATATCCCACCTCCCATATTACACGCGAAGCCATCGAAGCCATCCTTCCCCGCTTCCGCGGACGCATCGAGCAGGTGCCCCCGGCATTCTCGGCCTGCAAGGTCGATGGCCATCGTGCTTACAATATGGCCCGCAAGGGGCATGAGGTGGAACTGAAGCCCAAGGTGCTTGTCATTGACAGCATTGATATCGAGAAGTTTGATGAAGAGAAGATGAGCCTGCGTCTGCGCATCGTATGCAGCAAGGGCACATATATACGCGCGCTTGCCCGCGACATAGGCGAAGCCCTCGGCAGCGGCGGACATCTAACGGCCCTGCGCCGCACTCGTGTGGGCGATGTGGGCATTGAGGACTGCCTCACGGTGGAGCAGGCTGTCGAACTCATACGCACGACCGACATCGTGATTCCCGACGAGGAGTCATGTGACGGCAAGTGAGATAAAAATATAGAAACAATCAAGTGAAAACAATACATACTGAGAGAGGATGAAACTTTCACAATTCAAATTCCGTATGCCTGAGGAACTTATAGCCCAGCAGCCCGGCGGCGAACGTGACGAGGCCCGTCTGATGGTGGTCAACCGCAAGGACGGCTCGATAGAGCATCATGAGTTTAAGGAAATTATCAACTATTTTGTCGATGGCGACCTGTTTGTCTACAACGACTCCATGGTGTTTCCCGCACTCCTTTACGGAAACAAGGAGAAGACTGGCGCGCGCATCGAGGTGTTTTTGCTGCGCGAGCTGAGCGCGGAAAACAAACTTTGGGACGTGCTCGTGGAGCCGGCCCGCAAGATACGTATCGGCAACAAGCTCTATTTCGGCGATGACGAGTCGATGGTGGCCGAGGTGATTGATAACACCACCTCGCGCGGCCGCACTCTGCGCTTTCTCTACGACGGTCCCCACGAGGAGTTCAAGGAAGAGCTTTACAAGCTCGGTGCTACCCCTCTGCCCTTCTATATCAACCGCGAGTCGACATCCGAGGACACTGACCGCTATCAGACCATCTATGCCCACCGTGAAGGTGCTGTAGTGGCTTCGGGTGCCGGTCTGCACTTCTCGCGCGAACTCATGAAACGTCTTGAGATCAAAGGCATCGGCGAGGCTTTCATCACCATCCACAGCGGTCTGGGCAACTATCGCGAGATCGACGTGGAGGACCTCACCAAGCACCGCATGGACTCAGAGGAGATGGAGGCATCGCAGGAGCTTGTCGACAAGGTCAACGCCACCAAGGACGCCGGCCATAAGGTGTGTGCCGTGGGTACACAGGTGCTCCGCGGCATCGCCAGCGCAGTGAGCATGGGCGGACACATGAAGACCTACTCGGGCTGGACCAACAAGTTTATCTTCCCTCCCTACGACTTCACCGTCACCGACGCGCTGGTGTCAAACTTCCACCTCCCTTACTCCACCATGCTCATGATGGTAGCCGCTTTCGGTGGCTATGACCTCGTGATGGAAGCCTACAAGAAGGCTGTCAAGGAGGGTTACAAGTTTGGTGTCTACGGCGATTCGATGCTGATTATCTGATGGCGTTAGCCGGAGGTACCGATCTCTTGAAATGGCCAAATATCTGACCATACCAAAATCAGGCGAAGGGATTTATCGCGAAAAGATGAGCCGCTTCCTGGCCTTTGCACTTCCGGTGTCGTCGGTCGACGAGGCCCGGGAGTGCATAGCATTGTATGCCAACGAGTATCATGACGCACGTCATGTCTGCTGGGCCTACATGGTCGGGGCCGACCGGCTCACATATCTTTCGAGCGACAACGGAGAGCCTTCCGGCACGGCCGGCAAACCGATACTCGGACAGATCAACTCTTTTGGCCTGACCAATGTGGTCGTGATAGTGGTCAGATATTTCGGAGGCATCAAGCTCGGCACCTCCGGACTTATCACAGCCTATCGCGAGGCCGCACGTCTGGCTCTCGATGACGCCGGCACGGTCGAAGGCCGCGAAATGACTCAGATGAGCGTGACATTTCCCTATCTTGCTATGAACGACGTGATGAAGATTATCAAGAGCACTTCGGCCTCTGATGCAGTGAAGATTACTGGACAGGAGTTTGACAATACCTGCACTCTCACACTGTCACTTCCGCTCGACATCGTGCCTGTCATAGCCGCACGGCTTGATGCTGTCTCCGGCACCTCGCTAAACTATTGACGTGTCATTATTGTTTAGAAAGGTGAGCGATAAAAAACGGCAGAACGGACAACGTGTTATGAGCAAAAATGACTACCTTTGTGACTTGACGCCGTTAATATTCATCCACATTAAAAGTTTCAACGAAGAAATATTTTCAGACAACCCCTATAATTCATGACAGACAACACTACTGACCTGCTCCCGATGATAATCGAAGGTATACAGGACCGAAAGGGCAAACATATCACCGTCGTGGATCTCAGCGACATAGAGAGCGCGGCCGCTTCGCGCTTCGTGATATGCGAGGGCACCTCGTCGCAACATGTGGCCGCAGTGGCCGACAGCGTGCGCGACTATCTTTTTGAGCACGGTCGCATCAAACCATACAACTATGACGGATATACCAACTCTCAATGGATTGTCATAGACTATGACGACACCATGGTACATGTGTTTCTCCCCGAGACACGCCGTCTCTATGATCTCGAAGGACTCTGGAGTGATGCGCGCATCACTGAGATTCCCGATCTTGACTGACGTGTCATCTTTTTTCATATTCATCGACCTCACCTAACTACCGCATATGATGAGTACCCCCGATAACAGACCCAAGAAGGGCGGCATACGCTTCAGCATGTACTGGGCATATGCCATAATTATAGTTTTCCTTGTAGGAATGCTATATATCGACGACAATTCCTTGACCAAGGACGTGAGCTACTCCAAGTTTGAGCAGTATGTCGCGTCGGGAGGAGTCGAAAAGATTACGGTCTTCACCAACACCAACAAAGCCGAGGCTGTTGTCTCCGACTCGTTGGCCCGTACCATATTCCATGAGAGCCAATACAAGCCCGACGGCGGTGTGGTGGCCCATATTGTCACCGACATCCCTTCGGCCGACAAGATGAAGGATCAGATTGATGTATGGAAGGCCGAGGGCAAGTTTCACGGTGAGGTTAATTACGAGAAAACATCCGACTACTCCTCGATACTCTGGACTTTCGGGCCTATCATCCTGCTTGTCGCTTTCTGGTTCTTCATGATGAAACGCATGTCGGGCGGAGCGAGCGGTGGCGGACCCGGCGGAGTGTTCAATGTCGGTAAGTCCAAGGCCAAGGTCTTTGAGAAAGGTGAGGCTACCAATGTTACGTTCAAGGATGTTGCCGGACTCACCGAACCCAAGACCGAGATACGCGAGATTGTCGAGTTTCTTCGCAACCCGCAGCGTTACACCGACCTTGGCGGCAAGATACCCAAGGGCGCGCTGCTTGTAGGCCCTCCCGGAACGGGTAAGACCCTTCTTGCCAAGGCTGTTGCCGGCGAGGCCAACGTGCCTTTCTTCTCGATGTCGGGCTCCGATTTTGTCGAGATGTTTGTCGGCGTGGGTGCATCGCGTGTCCGCGACCTCTTCCGCCAGGCCAAGGAGAAGGCTCCATGCATCGTGTTTATCGACGAGATTGACGCCGTGGGCCGTGCGCGTGGCAAGAATCCCAATATGGGTGCCAACGACGAGCGCGAAAATACGCTCAACCAGCTCCTCACCGAGATGGACGGTTTCGGCACCAACAGTGGCGTGATTATCCTCGCCGCCACCAACCGTGCCGACATTCTTGACAAAGCCCTTCTGCGTGCCGGACGCTTCGACCGTCAGATTACAGTCGACCTCCCCGAACTCAAGGACCGTATAGAGATTTTCAATGTCCATCTGCGCAACATCAAGAAGGACGACAGCGTGGATGTCGAAGTGATGGCCCGTCAGACGGCCGGATTCTCGGGCGCGGATATAGCCAACGTATGTAACGAGGCCGCGCTTATAGCAGCACGTAACAATAAGAAGACCGTCGACCGCGACAGTTTCATGTCGGCCATTGACCGCATCATCTGCGGTCTGGAGCACAGTTCCAAGATTATATCGGCCGACGAGAAAAAGGCTATCGCCATCCACGAGGCCGGACACGCTACAGTGTCATGGTTTCTGGAGTATTCCAACGAGATGGTCAAAGTCTCCATCGTGCCCCGCGGCATGGCTCTCGGTGCGGCATGGTATATGCCCGAGGAGCGTCAGATTACACCGCTGCAGGCTCTGCTCGACCAGATGTGTATGACCCTCGGCGGTCGTGCGGCTGAAGAACTCACCTTTGGACAGGTGTCGACAGGCGCGCTCAATGACCTTGAGAAAGTCACCAAGATGGCCTATGCTATTGTGGTCTATTACGGCATGAGCGAGAAGCTCCCCAACGTATGTTACTACGACTCCACCGGTCAGGCCTACGGTTTCTCCAAGCCTTATGGCGGTGAGCGGGCAAAGCAGATTGACGACGAGGTGTCACGAATCATCAACGAGCAGTATGAGCGTGCCAAGAGCATCATCCGCGAGCATAAGGACGGACACGCCCGTCTGGCCGAGACCCTTCTCACCAAGGAAGTGATGTATGCCGAAGACCTCAAGGAGATATTCGGCCCGCGTCAGTGGCGTTCGCGCACCGAGGAGATAATGCGTCTCCAGGCCGAACGCGACGCAGCCCGCGAGGCAGCGCAGCAGGCACAGTCCGAATCGTCTGCTGACAATGCCGACGACACTCCTGCCACACCATCATCCGATGCTCCTGAAGACGTCGAGGCGGTAGAAGTTTCTTCTCAGACCACACCTCCTCCGTTTAAAGGCATAGAAAAACAGGATAACGATCAATAGGTAATTTTAGATACACTATATATAAAAGGCTCAGAAAACGTCGGTTTCCTGAGCCTTTTATAATATCATGAATCTTTATCTCAATTCTCAACTTTTTCATACTCTTCTTCGGCTTTCTTGAGAGCGGCTTGTGAGGCCGGATCTTTCTGCCAGTGGAAGGGGACGAAATTGCTGCCCGGCTGTACCCACGACGGTTTGCGGAACGCAAGTATGATAAACGGAAGTATCACAAACAGAGCCACACCTCCGAAGAGCACTGCATACCACACGGTGGTCGAGCCCATGGCTACCTGGTCGGGCGGGAAGAAACTCAGCACAAATGCAAGCAGCGAGCCGAGAAAACCGACTCCGCCTACAACCCACATCAGCAAGTTGCCGCGTTTGCCTATACGGAAAGGCCGCTTGACATTCTTCATGTTATAACGAAGATAGATTGCGGCTGCAAACATTAGCAGATACGCTATAAGATACAGCAGCACGGTAAGCTGTGACAATATCTGGTAGAAACTCTGTACCGACGGCATGACTACAAACAGCAGTGAGAGTAATGTCACGGCAAGACCCTGGACGAGCAGTATGTTTTTCTGCACACCGGCCTTGTTGGTCTTCTGGAAAAATTTTGGCAGATAACCGGCTTGCCCGACGGCAAAAACTCCCTTTGACGGGCCGGCCACCCAGGTGAGCACTCCGGCAAGCACTCCGAATGCAAGTGCGATGGCTATGACAGGTGTGAACCACTCCATGTGGAATGCCTGGAAATAATTGTCAAACCCCACAAGCAGACTCTGCACGAGATTTATATCCTTGGCCGGAATAATGACACCGAGAGCATACGTGCCGAGTACAAATATCAACACCGTCACAAGCGCGCCGCCAAACACGGCTTTTGGATAGTTGACCGCAGGATTGGAAATGTCTCTGACGTGCACGCCCGACATTTCCATACCGGCATAAAATAGAAATATCGAGGCGGCCAGCACTACGTTGTCAAAGTTGGTAAGGTCGGGCCAGAAGTCTCCGTGAAAATTCATCTCGGAGTGGCCTCCGCTTGCAAGATATACGACTCCACACACCACCAGCAGGATTGCCGGTATTATAGTGCCCACCATGCCGCCTATTTTTGATATTTTGCCCACCCAGCCAAGTCCTTTCAGCGATATGAGCGTGGCTATCCAGTAGATGGCGAGCACTACTGCGATTGTATAGAGCTTATTGGCTGCGAGATGTGAGTCGGCCACATGGTCCATGCCGATGAAGGCCAGTGATACGGCTCCGAAGGTCAGCACGGTCGGAAACCATATGGTGCTCTCGACCCATTGAAGCCATATGCCCAGAAATCCGAGTTTGCTCCCGAAAGCCTCGCCTATCCAGCGAAACATTCCGCCCTGCTGGTAAGGAAACATGGCGGCAAGCTCGGCCGCTACGAGTGATACGGGTATAAGAAATACCAGTGCGGCGAAAAGATAATAGAACGCCGAGCTCATGCCGTATTCAGCCTCGGCCGGAAGTCCTCGCAGCGATACCACCGCCACGATATTCATGATCATAAGGGTGAAGACACCCAGTTTTGCCGCCTGCTTCACCTTGGAAGTCTTGGCGGGAGCCGTTTGAGTTGCCATAATGTAGAGGGTCTTGATAGTTGAATCCGTCTGCTCGGAGCTGTGTCTGTATAAAGAGACCGGCCGGTTGCCACAGTCACGCGACAGGGGCAGCCGGCCGGTCACATCAGCTTCGATACTTATTTACCGGTGTGGTTGAATGTCTTGGCCACGAGAGGAGTATTTTTCTCCATGGCGATACGTGTCGGGGTCGGATATTCGAGCTTGTTGAGCTCGTCGACGGCAAACCGTATGTCGGCCAATAGCTGGTCGGCCATGTCGCGGCTGAAACCCTGCTTGCACAGCACGCGCATCACCACCATCTTTTCGATATTGGCCGGCATCGCATATGCAGGCACCATCCAGCCCTTCTGGGCCAGTTTGTCCTGAAGGTCATAGAGTGTCCATTTGGCCGACTTCTGAACCTCGGGCTTCATAAGCCATACAAATATCGGGTTGGGCACCTCCGGGGCATAAGGCTGGAACTCGGCCATCGACCCTATCTGCTCGTGGAGATATTTGGCCACCATGAGCGAGTTGTACTGCACGTTCTTGTAGCCCTCAAATCCGAGGCGTATGAACTGATAATACTGTCCGAGTATCTGTGCGGCCGGACGTGAATAGTTAAGTCCCACCTGTGTCACCTCGGCTCCGAGATAGTCTACCGTAAACGACATGTCATCGGGTAGGTATTTCTTGTCTTTCCATACCACCCATCCGAGACCCGGATACACGAGGCCGAACTTGTGGCCCGATGTGCTTATCGAAAGCACCCATTTGAGTCGGAAATCCCACTTCTTTTCCGGATTGAGGAACGGCAGTATGAATCCGCCTGACGCTGCGTCGATGTGTATGCACACCTCGTTGCCCGTCTCTGCGTTATATTTGTCAAGAGCCGCGTCAAGAGCCTCTACGTCATCGTTGAGGCCTGTCCATGTGACACCCATGATAGGCACGACACAGATGGTGTTTTCGTCACACATCTTGATTGCGGCGTCGATGTCAAGTGTAGGATGCTCTACCGAGAGTGGCACGCAACGCATCTCGATATCCCAGAACGATGCAAACTTCTCCCATACTATCTGATAGCCGGTCGAGATTACCATGTTGGGTTTGTCATAAGGTTTGCCCGCCTGTTTGCGGCGTTCGCGCCAACGCTTGAGGGCAGCGATGCCGCCGAGCATACAGGCCTCTGACGAACCTATGGCCAATGCGCCGGCTTTCCACTTGTTGGTCTCGGGCGTGTTCCACAGGTTGGCCATGATGTTGATACATTTCTGACACATCACGGCTACGCGCGGATATTCGGTCTCGTCAATATAGTTGATGTTGATGGCCTCGTTCATCAGACGGGTCGCATACTCGTCCATATATGTAGTAACGAATGTTGCCAGATTGAGTCGGGGCTGTGTCTGGGCGAAGGTTTCGTCCTTGACCATCTGATAGGCTATTTCAGGAGTGGTCGGGCCGTCAGGGATTTTTTCAACGGGTGCTGATTTCAGCATGGCGTCAGAGCCGAATACATCGGTCTTGGCATCGCCTTTGCGGAAGTTTGTGTCGAGCATAACAGTAATATTTTTTGAATAAATATGTTAGGATAAATGTTGACAGACCGAATACTGACGTTGCCTTGTAGCGGAATATCAAGCCTGACTTTATTATAACACTCCCGACTATCGATTATATCTTGCCCGATGAGTTAAATGAACATAAATTATTGAAAACAAATGCTTATTAAAGATATGAAAAATCGGGAGCCGCGATTTGTGTCGTGGCTCCCGATACCTGAGATTTATTTATAATGATGTGAGGCTATTGTGACTCGGATATTTTTATCCGGCTATCTCTTTGATTACAGCCTTGATGCTCTCAGCCAGCTCATCGGCTTCGGCCATTGTGTGGGCCTCGCTGTAGATGCGGATGATAGGTTCGGTGTTTGACTTGCGCAGGTGTACCCACGAGTCGGCAAAATCTATCTTCACACCGTCGATGTCGGTGATGCGCTCTCCGGCATAACGTTCTTTCACAGCCTGGAGTATGGCGTCGACATCAAGGTCAGGTGTGAGTTCGATTTTGTTTTTGGCTATTTCATAGGCCGGATATGTAGCGCGAAGTTCGCTAACCTTCTTGCCGCTCTTGGCCAGCAGGGTCAGGAAGAGAGCCACGCCTACCAGTGCGTCGCGTCCATAGTGGGCGGCGGGATAGATGACTCCGCCGTTGCCTTCGCCTCCGATGATGGCGTTGGTCTCCTTCATCTTGGTCACTACGTTGACCTCGCCTACGGCGGCTGCGTTGTAGGTGCATCCGTGGGCGGCGGTTACGTCACGAAGGGCGCGTGACGAGCTGAGGTTTGACACTGTAGAGCCGGGGGTGTGCGACAGTACATAATCGGCTATCGATACGAGGGTATATTCTTCGACAAACATGCGGCCATCCTCCATCACGATAGCCAGACGGTCAACGTCCGGGTCTACCACAAAGCCTACGTCGGCCTTTCCGTCGGCCATGAGCGACGAGATCTGGGTCAGGTTCTGCGGGATGGGTTCGGGTGTGTGGGCAAACTTGCCTGTGGCCTCGCAGTTGAGTTCTATGATATTTTTCACGCCGAGAGCGCGGAGCAACTGCGGGATTACGATACCGCCCACCGAGTTGACAGCGTCGACGGCTACCGTAAAGTTGGCCTTGGCTATGGCATCGGTGTCCACAAGTTCAAGAGCGAGCACCTGCTCGATGTGACGGCGGTTGTAGGTGTCGTTTACATATTCATGTCCGAGATTATCGACTTCGGCAAAGGTGTATTCGCCGCTTTCGGCTATGCGCAACACCTCTTTGCCCTGTGCGTCGTTGAGAAATTCGCCTTTCTCGTTGAGGAGCTTGAGGGCGTTCCACTGCTTGGGGTTGTGGCTGGCTGTGATGATGATGCCTCCGATCGCGCCTTCCTCCACTACAGCTATCTCTGTTGTAGGTGTCGAGGCCAGACCGATGTTGACCACATCCATGCCCATGGCTGTGAGGGTGCTGGTGACGAGATTGCTGACCATGGGGCCGCTCAGACGTGCGTCGCGACCCACTACGATGGTGCGCGAGTTGCCCGTGGCATTACGGCTGATAAGTGTTGCGTAAGCGGCTGTAAACTTTACAATGTCCAGTGGAGAGAGGCCTTCGCCGGGTGCGCCGCCTATGGTGCCGCGTATACCGGAAATAGACTTGATGAGTGACATTTCTTTACGTTGTGATTAATGTTATATCTATTACTATCGTTTAATTTGTCGTGTAGGTTACATTGCGGGCTTGTAATAAGCAATTTCATAGAGATAGGGCACCACATAGCTCATGGTGGATGTCGGACCTGCCTGCGACTTGATTATCACATTGACTTTGCAGTCATATCCAAGCAGTCCGACGGGTATCTGTATGCCTGTGCCATACTGCGATGACTGTTCGATGGTGAAGTCGTCATACAGGAAATAGGTGGGGTTCGAGTTGCCGGTATTGTTGAGGTTGCCGGTGCCGATGTTGTCATCGCTCCCTACCACATAGTAGTTGAGGTCATAGCTCAGATAACGGAAATACACGCGGTCGCCGGTCTCGGGAAATACTCCGTCACCTTTTCTCAGTACCTGCATATACACGTTGCCTTCGTCATCCACGCGATAGTAGGGTGCGTCGGGGCCCACTTCACACTCGTCCACACCGGGAAACTCTTCAAGCACCCTGTGTTCGGCAAGAAATGCGTTGACCAGCTTGTTTTCGTCATTGAGCAGGTCGGCATAGCTTTTTGAATCGCTGCACGCGCTTGTGACAAGGAGGATGGCAAGGAGAGAGAATATGGATAGGATATTGCGTTTCATCAATCGGTTGGTTTAAATTCGTAGGATGGATTAATAGGGGTTATTGATATCGGTTTACTTGAACAGGGTCTATTCAAGCAGGTTTTCATATTGGGGTATGGTCTCGAGCAGATAGGTGATGGCCTGTGACAGCGAGCCGTGATATTCTCCGCCCGAGGCGTTGACGTGGCCTCCGCCCGAGAAGCTTTGTTCACACACGAGGTTGACGGGAAACGACCCTTTGGAGCGCATCGACACTTTCACATAGTCTTTGGCATCCTCGCGCAGATATATCGACCACTGCACTTCGGGGATCGAGAGCGGCACGTTGACCAGTCCCTCGGTGTCACCTTTGGAGTAATCGAAATCTTTAAGTTCCTCGCTGCTGAGAGTGATGAGGGCCACGCGTCCGTCACACAGATATTGTGTGCGATACTGTGCATATCCGTTGATGCGTATGCTTGTCTGGGTGGCGTTGTTGTGGATGAGTTTATATAGATTGTCCTTGTCGATGCCTTTGCGCAGCAAGTCGTGGACAATGAGGTAGAGGTCGGGGTCGTTGGAGTTGTAGGAGAAGTTGCCCGTGTCGGTCATCATGCCGGTGTAGATACAGGCAGCCGCGCTGCGGCTGAGTCGTCGCGCCCATCCGGCCTGCCACATGAATATATACATCAGTGCCGAGGTCGATGATACTTCGGGATGTGAGATAAGTATCTCGCAGTCTATCACCGGGCCGAGATGATGGTCGATGACGATGCGTCGCGCCTGTGACTGCTCAAACTTTTCACACAGTCGGTCGACGCGCTTCAGGTCGTTGAAGTCGAGGCAAAACACCAGATCGGCGTCGGCGATGAGTTCGGCGGCGCGTTCGGGAGTGCGTGTGGCGGTCACGATGTCACGTATGCCCGGCATGAACTGCAGGGCCTTGGGCGGACAGTCGGCTGTGACCACCACTGCGTTTTTGCCCAGTGATCGGAGCGTCGAGCACAGAGCCAGGCTTGAGCCGAGTGCATCTCCGTCGGGACTTACATGACAGGTTATTACCGTATTGCGCGAGCCAAGCACGAGCTGCTTCACCCGCTCAACAATATCGGGGTCGATTACGGTATTGAACCGATTTCTTCGCTGTTGAGGTGTTGTTTCCATAATAGCAACCGCAAAGTTACGAAAAAAACGGAAATAAGCCTCATTTTTCGAACCTCTCACAATAATAAAAATAGTGAATAATTACGTCGGTCACCTGTCTGATATACTGTCACAGACGCTTCATTTCCGATTCGTCCGCGGTTTTGCCCTTATATTTGTTCTTGCGCGGGTTGAACTGATATATGATGTTGAGTGTCACTCCGCGGCGGTCATACTTCTGACGTTTGTCAACAAATACGCCATACGTGTTCATTGTCCAGTCATTATTGGCTGTGTTGAATATGTCGGTGGCAGTCAGTCTTACGTTCAGTGATTTGTTTAGGAATGTTTTCCCGACCGATAAGTCTGCGGTGAGCCATGTGGAGCCGAATTGGTTGGTGTGCATGTCACCGCGGCTTCTGCCTCCGATGTTGACCGTTGCCGACCAGCCTCGCGGCAGTGCGAATGTGTTGTTGATATCATATGAGAATATTGGCCTGTCATAGCTTGTGCCGGCAATATCGAGCCATTGACGGTAAAGACCGAGAGTGGCGTTGGGAGTCCAGCATCCTATCCTCCTGCCCCATACGAGATACATGCTGAAAGCCGTGACATCTATGTTGACCGGATGCATGAGCAACTGTAGATTGTCGGCCGGATAGACTTGTTTGACAAATGCATAGGTGTCACGGCTTCTTGTCATGTCGGCCTGAAGCATGAAGTCATCATGCATCGCCATCAGTTGCAGGTCGTGCATGTGCTCGTCGCGCAGAGCCGGATTGCCCCCTTCGATTTCATGCAGTCCCGTGTAGGAGAGCGAACCTGTGAGATGTGAGTACGGAGGCTTTACCTTAGCCATCTTATAACTGAGGCTTAGTTGTGAGCGGTCATTGAATGAATACCCGAGGGAAATGTCGGGGGTAAGGAGGTGGCTGCGGCGGCTCATGTCATCGTCGCGTATGCCGTTGACCTTAAAGATATAGTCGACATATTCGTAACGTGCACCCGCAGTCAGCCTGAATCTGTCCGTCATATAGGACCATGATGCGAAGAGGGCGGCCGATGTCTGACCGGCATCTGTGAGCGACGAGGGGATGTATTGCCCGACCGTCGCGTTGAGCATGCGATAGTTGAGTGTGGTATGGGTATGGCTGTCCTGCGTGCCTATTGTGAAATCACCGTTGAGAAAAGGGAAATCGACATATAGTTTCCCTGCCCATAGCGTTGACCTGCGTATGTCGGTGGAGTTTACGGCTTCGATGTCGGAGGCGGGATAAGAGGTCGAGACACTGTTGTCGGTCATAGAGTGTCTGAAATCGCCGTCGAAATGTATCAGATACCTGCCGTCGACACTGTTTTCATAATAAGCTGAGACGAGATGGCTGTGTGAGCCGGTAGATTTATATATATCGCGCGACAGCGGTGTGCTGTTGTCTGTCAATTCCGAGCCTGAATTGTACAGGCTGCTTTTTTTGGGATTATAACGGTAATATGTACCGAAACAGCGGTTGCCCTTGGCATAGTTCATTCCTCCGCGGATTACACCGGAGTTGGATGGATAACGGTTGTGCTGTGAACTGCCGACGACGGTCTCTTTTCCGTCATGAAGGAGTGTGTTGGTTGTCAAGCCGGTGATAATCTTGTCATCATGACTGAAAGTGCCGTCAAGATATATGTCCCAGTCACCCGTGCGGTAGTTGAGACTGAGATCTTCCGCGATCGACCATCGGCGACGGCGTTGCAGGGTCACACGGTCGGTCAGTGACAGCCCTTGTGCGAAATTGTGGCGTGTCGTGATTTTCAGTACAGCGTCGGTGGTGCTTTCATATGCCGCACCCGGAGCCATCAGCAGCTCCACTTTGCGGATGTTGGACGATAGGAGTTGCTGTAGCTCCGTCTCTTCGCGCATTGGCCGGCCGTCAATCATAATCCTGACATTGCTTTTGCCTGTGATGCTGACCGTGTTGTCCGTGACATTTATCATCGGCAGTTGAGCGAGCACATCAAGAGCGTTGCCGAGTCCGGCAAGAGTTGTGCCTGTGATTGTCGAGACGAGTGTGGTACCTACAAGTTTTGTAGCCGGCAGGTTGGCCGTCACGACGATTTCTTGCAACTGTCGGGTGAGGCTGTCGGTCGGTTGGGTGGAGTGGGCGGTCACCGAAATGGTGCAGGCGGCAACCGTCATGAGCGGGGTGATGATTTTTACATTCATGCGGGTTGTTTTTGTGCAAAATTACGCATGAAAGTGTGCTCAACCCAAAATAAAAGTCTGACCGATTGGATTGTAATGACTTGTTACATAGTGATGTATTGCCTTGGGCTATGTAAAAATCTGACAGCTGGATTTTACTGTCAGAAAATGCTCTCAAAATCACATCTGTCACAGTCTGTGGCGTTGAGAAGTCTCTTTTTCAACCTTGATTTTCTCTTGTAGATTACATCGGTCGACTCGTCGAGCAGAAGACTGATGGTACGTGTCGAAAGATTGCTTGCGAGATACACGGCGAGCTGATAGTCTTCGGGCTTGATGTCGGGAAGAGTCTGCCTGACTCGCTCAAGTATGTTGTTACGGCAATCATTGACCACTCGCTCCATCTTGGGGAACGAGTCGGTGCGTACAGCCTCGATTTCGGCTTTGACTTTTTCGGCTATAGCTTTGCGCTCAGTCCTGGTGCCTTGTGATTCATAATAAGTCTGACACAGCGAGTCGATTAGTGAAAACCTGTTGTCAAGCAGACTGTGGAGAGTGTTTTGCAGTCGGCTCACGTCACAGCTTCGGGCCTCTATTTCGGTTTTCAGTCCCGAGGCTTCAGCCATCAGCGCGTCATTTTTTGCCGATTGCAGTCTGAGCCTCTGGCGCATCCATATGATTGTCCCGGCCGCGAGCATTATGACAATTATCGTTATATAAAACAATTTTTCCCCGGCGGCACGCTCCTTGTATAGCATAAACTCTTTCTCTTTCTGCAGATAGAGAGCTTTGGCAAGTTCGTCGTGGTTGCCATAGCTCTTGATAATCGCTTTAAGACGCGATGCTTTCTGAAACTCGTCGCGCAGATTGTGCCCGCCATAATAATCGACCGCTATATTAATTATGGTGTCGGTCGGAGCCGTAAGTCGGTTGGCCACCATCGCCTCGCTGTAAAGCAATGCCCATCTGGCCATAGTCGCTGAATCATCAAGCTCCGAAATATCCAGGCTGTTAAGACACGACAATGCGGCTTGCGGGTCTTCCGTCATAAGACGCTGGGCCTCGTCAAGTACTTTAGGACGGGAGGCTGTGTAGCTGCATCCCGTAAACAGAAGTATGACTATGTACAATAAATGACGCATGTTACTATATAGGTGGCTGATTGGTTGGATATGGTCAGTCTATCTTCCCAGCAATGATAAGCAGAATCGGGCTCCGGCCTTGTAGGAGGTGTCGAGCCAAAGGTCGCCGCCGAGATGTCGGGCGAGCAGACGCGAGATGGTGAGTCCGAGTCCTGCGCCCTGCGAGTCGCGGTCGAGCTTGACAAAGCGGTCAAAAATCTTTTCCTTGTTCTCGGGATTGATGCCTATGCCGGTGTCGGTGACAGTGAATATCATCTCCTTTCCATCACGTCCTGTGGTGTATGACAGCACTATGGAGCCAGTGGCGGTAAATTTGGCGGCATTGGTGAGAAGATTGTTGAGTATCTGCTGTAGCCTTATCGGATCGGTGAAAAAGTCGGCATTCGGCACATCGTGGTCAAGCGAGAGTGTTACCCCCGGCGTGACGCGGTGTCTCACGCTTGCGATTGTGGCTTCACACAAGGCTTTGACCTGCACCACCTGGGCCTGGATCGGCAGCGGGTTACTCTCTATCTCCGACAGCCGCAACACATCGTTGATGATGGTGCTCAGCAGCTCGCTGTTCAGTTCGAGCAGGTCGGCAAACCGTGCCAGGTGGCGGGCCGACTGGTTAGGGGGCGTGTCGCTTTGCGTCGACGGAGCGTTGGCCACACAGTCGGCTATCAGATGGGAGTATTCGGTGATGGCCTGTAGCGGCACTTTCACCTCATAGCTCATGTTTTTGATAAAGTCGCTTTTGAGATTGTTGGCTTTCTGGGCCTGGTCGCGTGCGCGTATGAGTTCGGCCTTGGATTTGCGCAGGTTCTCGCCCTCGGTTACGAGGCGGTGGTTGGTCTGTGACAGGTTGTGGGTGAGCTGGCGGTTTTTGCGGTATTGCCTGAACAGGACTATCACAAAAATTGCGAGCACCGCAAGGGCACATAGCGACACTACGATAATGATGCGCTGCATGGCAGCCTCCGATTCGCGGCGTTGCAGCTCCATGACTCCGAGATTGTGTTTCATCTCATATATCGCATAGGCGGTCTGCAATTCGCGGTAACTTTTGCCGGAGCGTTCGTCAAGCTCAGCCCTGAGCGCGTCGGCATAGTTGAGACCTGCCTTGAGCAGAGTCTCTTTATATCCGAGTGCTTCGGCACACTCCATCATGTAGTGCAACAGCCTGAGGCGTTGAGGTGCGGCATAAGGTTCGTCGATGACTTGGGTCAGAAGCGGCAGGGCCCGTCGGTAGTCTTTGTGATACATCGCGTGATATATCTCGGCCATCGGAGCCTTGTCGTATGTCTCGCGTATGGCCGGGTCGGAGGCGAGCAGTCCTGTGGCCTTGCGGTAATATTCCTCGACCTGTGAGGGTGATAGTATGGCGAAGTTGGAGAGCAGGCGGGTGTATATGGTGTAGTACGACGTATTGTAATTGCGGTATATGCGTCCGTTGTCGTGATAATATTTCTCGAGTTTGGCAATGTCGGCAAGTACTTTCATGTCGGCCGCGACAGATTTTTCAGGGCGTGATGAGGCGAATATTGTCGCAGCATGGACATTATAGGCATTGCGCAGCGAATAGGCGGTCGGGGGCAGCCGGTTGATCATCCTGTCGAGCGAGTCCATGTATGCCGCAAGTATGTCGCTCGAAGTGTCGTCAGAGAGCAGCAGACACACACCGTGAGTCAGGGCTATATGGTCATAGAGGTCTGTAGCCGGCGCACTTTCGATTTCCTCGAGATATTCCTGGAGAGAGTTGGCGCGCTCCACGCTGTCACTGTAGCGGGCACGGCGCATGTTGTCCATGAGTCGTATGAATGTGAGAGTCTCGCGCCGGTCGTTGCTGTCGGCACATGCGAGAGCCCATTGGGTGAGTCGTTCGAGCTCGTCTGACTCACGCATGCGGCGGTTTGCCTGGTTGCGTATGACGTCAAGGGCTGTACGTTGGTCGCCGGCCCGCATGGCGGTGTGATAGAGTGTGTCGCCGATGGCTGTCGACTGCTCGCGCGGCAATATATCGTAGAGATTGCAGAGCGTGCTGGTGGAGTCGGATGCCGTGCGGGCATCGCGTAGTTCGGCCCGGAGCGAATCGACCGCATGGCAGTTCTCGGGCAACTCACGGGAGTAGGTGAGTCCCGGCAGCAGCACTGCGATTATGGTTAATATGTATGAGAGTCGGGACATCGGATTGCCGGGATTATGTGTTGTCAGGTCTGTTGTGTTATGAATTGGATGCGAAAGCCTCACACATCAAGCTCGAGGCCGGGCCGGCGCACGATGGTGATGATTTCGTCGGGTGTGTTGACGATATTGTCGGCATAGGTCTCGCGCAGTTCTTTGACTGGACGGAATCCCCATGTGACTCCGCATGAGTCGACACATGCGCGTCGGGCCGTCTCCATATCCACGCCCGAGTCGCCTACGTAGAGCACTTTCGACTTGCGGGTCGGCACTTTGCCGAGTATCTCAAACACTATCGAGGGGTCGGGCTTTACGGGCACTCCCTCCTTCTGGCCTTCGACCGCACTCCAGGGGATGTCGGGGAAGAAACGGGCTATAAGCATCTCTACAGCCTGCTGATATTTGTTGGAAGCTACGGCTACTTTCACGTCCATGTCGACGAGAGTGTGGAGCAGTTGCCGTATGCCGGGATATGGTTCGGTCGCGTCGGCCATATGCTCGTCGTAATACTCGCGGAATTTCTCACGCATGGCCTCGATGATTTCGGGCGTGCGCACATCTTCGGGCAGTGCTCGCTCTATAAGCCTGGTCACGCCGTTGTCCACAAACATCGGGTAGGACGCGAGACTGTGCTCGGGATACCCGCTCTCTCTGAGCGCGTGATTGGTGGCCGAGCCGAGGTCGGAGATGGTGTTGAGGAGTGTGCCGTCGAGATCAAATATTACGAGTCGTTTCATAATGCTTGGTTTTTGCTGTGGTTGTGTCAGAAAGGATAGCCCACCGAGAAGTGTACGGCTGTGTTGCGGTGCCAGTCGAAGTGGAGCAGTGGCCAGCGTTCCTGTCCCTCGGCCGGGTTGTAGGCCTTTATGCCGAGGTCGAGACGCAGCAGGAAGTAATTGAAGTCCATGCGCAGACCTATACCGTATGACCATGCTATCTGTTTCCAGAAGGTGTCGAAGTGAAACATGCCTCCGGGCTGGTTTTCGTAGTTGTGTATTGTCCAGATGTTGCCGGCGTCGATAAACGCGCCTCCTTCGAGCACCCAGAAGAGTTTGGCCCTGTACTCCACGCTCATGTCAAACCGGATGTCGCCGCATTGGTTCATGAAGTAGGTCACGGAGTTGTGGGAGTTGTAACTGCCCGGACCGAGTGTACGCACGCCCCATCCGCGCACTCCGTTGGCTCCGCCGGCATAAAAGCGTTTCTCAAACGGGAGCACGCGTGAGTTGCCGTAGGGAAATCCGATGCCTGCGCCCACGTGGAATGCAAGCGAGTGGCGGTGGTCGAAGTTGCGTGTGAGTGCATAGTCGACCTCGCCCTTTACATATTGCGAGAAGCGTGTGTTGAACACCTCATACACTCCGTCGTCGGGACGATGAGCGAGAATCCGCGAGCCGAGATAGAGCAGGTTGCCGGCTGTCTCGGCCGAGGCGCGTATGGTGTAGACCATAGGCTGGATGCCGCGCGTGCGTCCGACAGCCGAGGGTATGCGCTTGTTGGAGTTGTAATATCGGTAACCCATGCTCATGATGAAGTGGTCTTCATAGCTGTAGCGGAGCAGGGGATTGTCGGGCGCGATGGCGTCGAGAAAATCGTTGGTGCGCTCGGGGAGGTACACATAGTTGATGTCGATGAGGTCAAACTCGTGACGCCGTGTGTTGGTGCGGTTGACCCACTTGTATTTCCACGCCGCACCCGAGATGATGCGGGTGTACTCGGGCCGCTCCTGATAGTTGCCCGATATGGCCAGCTCGGAGGTCACGTTGAAACGCTGGCGCATGCTCAGTGGTGCAAAGGGAAATTCAAAGCGCGGGAATGTGATGCCGACCTCTCCGGCATATTCGGTGTAGCGGTCGTTGATGAGTCCGTTGAACGAGCCCGACAGGCTTTCGTAGTTCATGCGCAGACGGGCAGTGAAGAGCTGTGAGCCGCGGGCCAGATTGCGGTGCTGATAGGTGGCTCCGACACCAAATCCGAGATCGCCCTCCGAGTTGGTGCCCTCGACATCGAGGGTGATTGACTGTTTCTTGTTGCGCGACAGCAGTATGTATACGTCGAGCAGCCGGTCGGCTGTGGCTGTGGTGTCGGCCGTGGCTGCCTCGGGCACCAGCTCTATGTTGATTGACTTGAGTATGCCCAGACGTGCGAGCGACTCATATGTGCGGTCTACACTGTGGGTATTGTAGAGCTGTCCCGGCACGAGGAAACATTTTTCCTCAAGAGTGCCCGGGGTGAGATAACGGTCGGGACCGTAGAGTATCTCTACATTTTTATAATGTACGGTGTCGAGTTCGGCACGTGTGCGGTCGATATCGGTGATGAATATGACGCGGCCTATGCGGTAGAGCGAGTGGATCGCGAGCGAGTCGGCCCGGGTGTCGGCTCCGGCCGGTCGCTGCGGCGGCTTGACTGTCATGGTGAGGATGACGTCGTGTGACATCTCGGCCGTGTCGGCGTAATAGGTTATGTAGTCTTTGTTGAACGCATAGTAGCCGTGGTCGCGCAGACGGCGGGTGATGAGAGTGCGCTCCGCGTCAAGGTTGTCGCGGTCAAACTTGTCTCCTTTTCTGACCGTGAAGCGTGCCGAGTCGGACATTATGACCTGTGCCACCGACGTGTCGGGTATTTCATAGTTGATGGCCGAGATGCGATGGGGCTCGCCTGTGACTATCCTGTAGTTTACGTCGATTTTTTTCTTGTCGGGCCTCATCATCGTGTCCACCTCCACCTGCGCGCCGAGATACCCGCGGTTGATCATCGCCAGTTGCAGTTGGCGCGCCGAGGCGTCGGTTAGTGTCTGCTGATAGAGCACAGGGGGCTGACCCATGCGGCGCACCCAGCGGTTATACCATTTGGTGGTGTCGTTGCCCGAGAGATTATAGGTGCCGAGCTGCAGTTTCCAGAATCCGAGCACACGGTGGTTGGGGGTCTGGCGCAGATAATTGTATAACTCGGAAGACGACACGTCCTTGTCGCCCTCCACATCAATCTCTACATTGTCGAGCAGGAGATTTCCCTCCGGCACATGGCGCGTCGCGCTGCATCCGGTCATCATCAGCGATGCAACAGCTACGGCTTGTAGAGCCACTTTATGTAGCCATTCTCTCATTGCTGATACAAAGGTACTCCTCCCGCGTCAAATTCACAAATCGTAAGGGATAAAAATTTGCGAGATACGCGTACGTTTAGTAATTTTGCACCTATATTTTTATTCAGGCACTTATTTGTGCAGTAATCAACGGACAAATCTACGAATTAAACTCACGTAATCATAGAAATGAAAAATAAGTTATCACCTCTGATGATTGTCGCCGCCATTCTCGCGATACTGTTGCTGCTGGCGGTAGGTTTCGGTGTCACACAGGTCGCTTCGCTGAAGTCGCAGGTGCAGCAGGCTCAGTTGCAGAACGAGGAGCTAAAGCTCGACAACGAGCAGTTGCAGCTCTCCAACGAGTTTGATCTGCTCAACTCCGAGTTTCAGCAATATGAAAACCAGGCCCAGCGTCTGGCCAACGATACTATCCTTGCAAAATATACCGCAGCCAAGACCAAGGTGGAGCAGCTTATGAAAGAGCTGAAAAACGAGAAGGTGAAGTCGCAGGCCCGCATCAAGGAGCTGCAAAACGAGATTTCGACCCTCAAAGGCCTTCTCCGCCATTATATAGCCCAGATTGATTCGCTCAACAAGGAGAATGCCGGTCTGAAGGCCGAGAACTCAGAGATAAAGGCGCGCAACGAGCAGCTCAGCTCGAGGGTAATCGAGGAGACTCGCCGCAATGAGAATCTGAGCGAGCGCATGACTCTCGCCGAGAAGCTCAACGTCACCGGAGTATCGCTCACCGCGCTCAAGAAAAACGGCAAGGTGGAGAAGAATGTCACCAAGGCCAAGCAGCTCATGGTGAAATTCACAATACCTCAGAACAACTCGACACCCGTAGGCGAGAAGACTATCTATATGCGTCTCGTAAGCCCCGAAGGACAGTTGCTCGGCGGCGGTGCGTCGTTCCAGTTTGAGGGCAAGAGCGTACCCGCTTCGGCCCGCAAGAACATCGAGTATGCCGGCGAGGAGATACCCGGCATCACCATCTACTGGGATGTCAACACTACACTTACCCCCGGTGAGTATACCGTCGAACTCTTTACCGACGGCTATCGTCTGACCTCGCGTCGCTTTACTCTCAAGAAATAATATGCAGCAGTTCTGGCATCTCATCAACGAGGTTGAACTCACCTCGACCACGGCGATAGTGCGTATCGTACTTAGTCTGGTGCTCGGGTCGCTTGTAGGCATAGAGCGCAAGCGCAAGGGGCAGATGGCCGGACTGCGCACTTTTTCGCTCATATCGATGGGCGCGTGTATCGCCATGATGTTGTCGATATACGTCTGTCAGGAGACGGTGGGACTGCTTCGCGGCGACCCTTCGCGCATAGCCGCACAGGTGCTCTCGGGCATCGGTTTTCTCGGTGCCGGCACCATTATCCAGATGAAAGGCTCGGTGCGCGGACTCACCACCGCCGCCGGCATATGGATCATAGCCACAATAGGTATGGCGGTCGGATGCGGCCTCTATCTCATAGCGGTCGTTGCCACTCTGCTGGTGCTTATCGTGCTCACTCTGCTCGAGCAGCTCGAACATCGCGTTAACGTGGGCAATGAGGCCCGCACCATACGTCTCAAAGTCAAGGGTATAGTCAAGTCGATAGCTCCTTACCGCGAGGTGCTCGGCCGTTTCGGCATACATCTCTCCAAGGTCTATGTCGAGTATGACTACGACACGCAGGTGACGCGCCTCAATCTGCTGATACTCATAAGGGAACACAGCGACTTTATTTATGTATTCGACGCTCTGCACGATGTGTATCCCACCATAACTATCTCGCTCTCCAATCCGGCTGACCTCTCATAGTCCGGACAGACAGACTGTAGGGTAGGTATATTGCTGTGTCGAGACGACAAAAAATTTTTTAGTGAAACCTATGCTTAACATGATATTGGCTAACGTCCAGGCTGTCGCCGAGGCATTTAATGTAGAAGGTCTTATCAGTGACCTTGCTTTCATACTCATACTCGGAGCTGTTACTACCCTGCTGTTCAAATGGCTCAAACAGCCGGTAGTGCTTGGATATATAGTGGCCGGATTTCTCGCAAGCCCTCATTTTACCTATCTTCCGTCAGTGACCACCGAGGCCAATATCGACTTCTGGGCGCAGATAGGCATCATTGTACTGCTCTTTTCGCTCGGCCTTGAGTTCAGTTTCCGCAAACTGGTCAATGCCGGCGGCTCGGCCGTAGTCACGGCCCTGTTTATCGTGTGCGGCATGATGACGGCCGGATTTGCCGTCGGGCATGTGCTCGGATTCTCCAATATCAACAGTCTCTTTCTCGGCGGCATGCTCTCGATGTCGTCGACCACCATTATTATAAAAGCATTTACCGACCTCAATCTTCGCCACCGCAAGTTTGCATCTCTTGTGTTTGCCGTGCTCATTGTCGAGGACCTTTTTGCCGTGTTGATGATGGTGATACTTTCGTCGATAGCCATCAACAACAGTGTGGAGGGTACAGAGATGCTCTACAGTGTGAGCAAACTGGCGTTTTTCCTCATCATCTGGTTTGTGGTCGGAGTCTTTGTGCTGCCGTCGCTGCTCAACTCTCAGCGCAGATATCTCAACTCCGAGACGTTGCTTATCGTCTCGATGGGCCTGTGTCTCGGCATGGCGGTCTTCTCGGTGGCTTGTGGATTCTCGCTCGCGCTCGGGGCCTTTGTCATGGGCTCAATACTTGCCGGCACGAGTTTTGCCGAGCGCATCGAGCGTCTGACCATGCCGGTCAAAGACCTCTTCGGCTCGGTGTTTTTTATCTCGGTAGGCATGATGGTCAATCCGTCGATTATCGTTCAATACTGGCTGCCGATACTTGTGTTGTCGGGAGTGGTGATAGTCGGCATGATATTTTTCGGCACATTCGGTATGCTCCTCACCGGCCAGACTCTGAAAGTAGCCATAGAGAGCGGATTTTCACTCACGCAGATAGGCGAGTTTGCCTTTATTATAGCCTCACTCGGCATGGGGCTGGGTGTGCTTGACCCTCAGATTTATCCGATAGTGGTGGCTGTGTCGGTAGTCACGACATTTACCACACCTTATTTTATACGCATGTCGTCTCCGGCATATGACTTTGTGGAGCGTCATCTTCCCCGTCGGCTCCACTTTCTCATCGACCGTTATTCCGAGAGTGCCACGGCCGAGCAGAGTGTGGTCCGTGAGTTGTGGACAAGTCTGCTGAAACGCTATCTCTGGAGGGTGGTGCTTTATTCGATAGTGCTCATAGCAATGTGTGTCATCACGCTCCATTATATAGTACCGTTTGCCGTGGAGATGTTTCCTTCATGGGGTCGTCTGCTTGCCACTGTGGTCTCGCTTGCGGCCATGGCTCCGTTTCTCATGGCTCTTACATATCCGGCATCCAAAACCACCGAGCGCAAGCGTCTCCGCGAGTGCAACGCGCGTTTTGACGTGCCGCTGATTATCATGACCGTGGTGCGTCTGCTTATCGCCATGATTATCATGGTCTATCTGCTCAGTTCCATCTATTCTATGGCTGTGGGCTGGACTCTGGGCGTAGCTTTGTTCATAATACTGCTCATGACTTTCTCCAAGAGCGTCAAGGAACGGTTGTCGCGAATCGAGACCCGGTTTATTGACAATCTCAACGAACGCGAGCTGCGAAAGACGGGTGCCAAAAATTCTCTCGTTCCCACCATGCATCTTGCCTATATGACCGTCGGATATGACTGCCCCTTTGTGGGCGAGCAGCTCAAAAACTCGGGGTTGCGTTCGCGCTACGGGGTGTCGGTGTCATCGATACAGCGTGGCAATAACGTCATAATGGTGCCCGGAGCCGATGCCCGCATCTTTCCAGGCGACATACTCGGAGTCATCGGCAGTGACGAGGAGTTGCAGTCGCTGATACCTGTCGTCGAGGCCAATAATGACACCGAGTCACCTCAGGTTAGCGACGTGCGCCTTACCAGCGTGCGCCTCTCCGACCATTCGCCCGTGACCGGCAAGACTGTTGCCAAGTCGCGTATACGCGAGGATTATGAGTCGCTGCTTGTGGCAGTGCAGCGCGATGACAAGTATATACAGCCCGAAGCCTCGACGGTCTTCGCTCCTGGCGATGTGTTGTGGCTGGTGGGTGACGTCAACCGTCTGAAAGCACTTTCTGTCTGAAAATTCTCAATTCCCCAACCGTCATGATGCCTGAAAAAGCACTTACGCCCGGCACAGTCATCCGGGGCGAGAAACATACTTACAAAGTGGTGAGTCTGTTGCGAAGCGACGGGCAGGGCTACACCTATAAGACCGTGGTCAAGATAGGCACCGGCTCGCATGTCAGAGAGGTGTTTATGGTGGTCAGGGAGCACATGATGGCTCGCTGCTCCTGCTGCGGGGCCGACGGCATGACTGTCGAGACCCCCGACGACATAGCCCCGACAGTGGCCGGTTGTGTGGAGGCATTTGCCAGAGCCAGCCGCGAGCGTGCCAAGGTGACCGCCGACTCACCGTGGCTGATAAGGGTGATAGAGACCTTTGCGGCAAACAACACATATTATTATGTGGTCGAATATCTCGACGGCCAGACATTGCGTGAGTATGTGGAGTCGCATGGCGGATATCTATCGGTCGAGGAGGCCCGGCAGGTCCTGTCGCCGATATTCGATGCCGTGCGCACACTCCACCGTCACCATGTGATGCATACAGATATACATCCGGGCCACATAAGGCTTGTGAGGACGGGTAAGGAGCTGACCCCGGTGCTTTTCAGTCTCTACTCCACGCTTCATTTCAGTGAAGACGGCCTTCAGGAATGGGTGTTGCCGGCCATGAACTGCGAGGAGGGCTATGCTCCGCCCGAGCAATATGGCGCAATAGACCACTTCTATCCCCAGACCGACGTCTATGCCATGGCTGCCACGCTGGTCTACGTGCTTTCGGGACGTTCGCTTCCCGACTCGCGCACCATCACGGAGGAGGCGATACGCGACACACTGCCTCCGGCTCTGCCCGAGACTCTCGCTCAGGCCATAATCAATGCCCTCGAGCCCGATGTGAAGCAGCGCACATCGTCGATTTCGAATTTCCGCGAGGAGTTGCGCGAATTTTTTCGCAACATGTATGACGTGACAACGCGCAAGACTTCAGCCGATTCAGGTCTCTACGATTCGCATAGTGTGATGGGGGCGATCATGACCATGTTTAGAAAAGTTTTTGCTATCTTTGGTAAATGAGGTGTCAAATCATGTCCAAAATGCCTTGACGGGCAAATAAAATGACATATTATTGGGATAGCTCGAAGTTTTTTCGTAAGTTTGTACGTTATCTATAAGGATAGTGTGATAATCAATTGTTTTGACGGGCGCGCTTCGATGCGGACGGCCCGGCTGCTTGTTGACACATTCCTTTATGACAATTACCCTCACGATTATAATCGTCAATTATGAAAAAAAAGACTCTCAACATCCTCAAGAATGACCCGTGGCTCGAGCCGTATGCTTCCGCCATCATAGGACGACACAATGATGCCGTAAACAAAGAGCTGGAATTGTGCGGCCCTGACGGCAAGCTCGAATCGTTTGCCAACGCGCACAATTATTTCGGGCTCCACCGCACGGCCGACGGCTGGGTGTTTCGCGAATGGGCTCCCAATGCCACCGTGATTACGCTCATCGGTGATTTCTCCAAATGGAAGGAGCTTAAAAAATATGCCCTCAAGCCCAAGAAAAACGGTGTGTGGGAGCTGAAACTCAAAGGCGATGCCATCAGCCACGGCGATCTCTACAAGATGATTGTCACCTGGGATGGCGGACGCGGCGAGCGCATCCCGGCCTATGCCACCCGTGTGGTGCAGGACGAAAACACTCACGTGTTCTCTGCCCAGGTGTGGGCCCCCGATGCATACAAATGGAAGGTGAAACGGTTTCGTCCCGACACGCGTCCGCTGCTCATCTATGAGTGTCATATCGGCATGGCCCAGCAGCGCGAAGGGGTGGGCACATATGTAGAATTTCGCGACAACGTGTTGCCTCGCATCGCGGCCGACGGTTACAATGCCATACAGATTATGGCCATACAGGAGCACCCCTATTACGGGTCATTTGGCTATCATGTGTCGAGTTTCTACGCGCCGTCGAGCCGTTTCGGCACTCCTGAGGAACTCAAGAGCCTCATCGACCGTGCCCATGAGCTCGGCATCGCGGTGATTATGGACATCGTGCACAGTCACGCTGTGAAAAACGAGGTCGAGGGTCTCGGACGCCTTGACGGCTCGTATGACCAGTATTTCTATGGCGACGGCCGTCGCGAACATCCGGCGTGGGACTCGCTCTGCTTTGACTATGGTAAGAACGATGTCATCAACTTCCTGCTTTCCAACTGCAAATATTGGCTTCAGGAGTTCAAGTTTGACGGTTTCCGCTTTGACGGCGTTACCTCCATGCTCTATTACAGCCACGGACTCGGCCAGGCTTTCGGCTCATATGACGACTATTACAACGGCTCGCAGGATACCAACGCAATCACCTATCTGACCCTTGCCAACAAACTCATACATGAAATCAATCCCTCGGCCATAACCATTGCCGAGGAGATGAGCGGTATGCCCGGACTTGCCGTGCCTTTCAAGGATGGCGGCATCGGATTTGACTACCGTATGGCCATGGGCATTCCCGACTATTGGATCAAGACACTCAAGGAGCGCAAGGACGAGGACTGGAAACCCACATCCATATTCTGGGAGCTGACCAACCGTCGCGCCGACGAGAAGACCATCTCGTATGTCGAGAGTCACGACCAGGCTCTGGTGGGCGACAAGACTGTCATATTCCGCCTCATTGACAAGGAGATGTACTGGCACATGATGGTCGATGACGACAATATGGTCGTGGCCCGCGGCATGGCTCTCCACAAGATGATACGCCTCGTGACGGCTGCGACCATCAACGGCGGCTATCTCAACTTTATGGGCAACGAGTTCGGACATCCCGAATGGATTGACTTCCCCCGTGAGGGCAACGGCTGGAGCTACAAGTATGCCCGCCGCCAGTGGGATCTTGTTGACCGCGAAGATTTGAAATACAAATATCTCAACGCGTTTGACAATGATATGATACGTGTCATATCGGACGTGTACAACTTCCAGGCTCTGCCTGTCGACAAACTGTGGGAGAAGGACAGCGACCAGGTGCTCGCATTCCGCAGAGGAGACCTCGTGTTTGTGTTCAACTTCAATCCCGTCAAAGCGTTTACAGGCTATGGCATACTTGCCCCTGCCGGAGAGTATGAGGTGGTGTTGTCGACCGACTCGCCTGAATATGGCGGCTATGGCAACATTGATGAGAGCGTAAGCCATCTCACTCAGCACGACCCCCTCTTCGCGCCTGCCGGACGTGAATGGCTGCGTCTCTACATGCCGCCACGCTCGGCCCAGGTGCTCCGTCTTAAAAGACAATAAATAAAAATCATAACATAATTTCAGCTTAAAGAAAGCAGATGTCAAAGATTTCATTTATGCTTGGCGGCGCGCTCCTCGTGATGAGTGCCTGCTCAATGGAGGCTCAGCCCAACTACACCGTGACGTGTCCGGCCGGAGCCGACGCAAACAACACTATGGCCTATCTCATCGACTGGGATTCGGCTCAGAAGATGGACTCGGTAATAGTCACCGACGGGGTGGCACGGTTTGAGGGTCATGTGGATGCCCCGATGATAGGCCGTATAATGCTCAACGGTGCCCGCGGTCCAATATTCTTCATCGAGAAGGGTGATGTGACCATCGGTGAGGACAAGATGCCTTCAGGCACGCCGCTCAACGACAAGTTTGTAGCCTATCAGAAGCAGATGGCCGATATCGTTGCCGCCTTCCGCCAGCTCGACCGTAATGACAGCACTCAGGTGGCCAAAGCCAAAGAGCTCGAGACGGAGTATATGGCCATTCCCTCCAAGGCTTATAATGAAAACAAGGACAATGTGCTCGGACTCTTCTTCTACATGCAGGATGCCTATGAGAAGCCTCTTGCCGAGATGGAGGCCGATATGGCTTCCAATCCTGTGCTGGCCGCGTCCAAGCAGGCTCAGGCTCTTCAGAACACTCTCCGTGTACAGTCAGAGACAGGCGAGGGCAAGCATTACAAGGATTTCAGCGTGGAGTATGACGGCAAGACTGTTAAATTCAGCGACTATGTCAAGCCCGGCCGTTACACAATCGTAGACTTCTGGGCCAGTTGGTGTGGCCCATGTGTGCGCCAGCTCAAAGTCATCAAGGAACTTTACGCAAAATATAAGGACAAAGGCCTCGACGTGGTAGGCGTGGCCGTGTGGGATAAGCCCGAGGATACTCTTGAGGCAATCAAGAGTCATGACCTGAAATGGCCCTGCATTATCAATGCCCAGACCATTCCGACCGACCTTTACGGCATTCAGGGTATCCCCTGCATACTGCTTATCAATCCCGAAGGCATCATCGTGTCGTGTGACAAGCAGGGCGAGGCTCTCGTCAAGGATGTCGAGGCGGCCATGGCTGACTATCAGCCCGCCGAGGCTTCAGTGCCGATGACTCCCATACAGTCGGCCGACACTGTGGCAGCGTTCTGAAAAAAACATTGAAAATTAAAATATAAAATGGAAAATGAAGCTCCGAAAAGCCCATTTTCCATTTTGTATTTTCCATTATTTTACATTCAAAAGCAATGACATCCAACGATCTTAAGGATTTGCTCGACTCCGAGGCCGCGCGTATCAACTCGCCCGGGTTCATATCGGAAGACCCGGTGCAGTTTCCTCGCCGTTTTGAAGATGTGCGCGACATTGAGATTGTGTCGCTGCTCACATCCTCGATAGCGTGGGGCAACCGCCGCATGATATGTCGTGACTGCGACCGCATGCTCTCGCTCATGGGACATCACCCGTATGCCTATATGATGGACGAGGGTTATGAGGATCTTGATGACAGCGGCAACATACACCGCACCTTTTTCAATCGTCATTTCAAGTATTATCTCCGCGGATTGCGCCGGATTTACTCCAGCCACGGTTCGCTGCAGGAGTTCGGACGTCATGAAAATATAGGTGCGGCCGAATTGCCGTCGTGGAAGCTCGTCGAGGGCATTAACCGCGAGTTGGCCGAGGCCAACGGTGATGGAGCCGACTCCTCGCTGGCATCGCGCTGTCTGCCTCAGAATCTTTCGACCACGGCCCTCAAACGAGTCAATATGGCTCTTCGCTGGCTTGTGCGCGACGACGGCATTGTCGATATGGGTGTGTGGGATATAATACGTCCGTCGCAACTCTTCATTCCGCTTGACGTGCATGTCGGCAACGTGTCGCGTCAGCTCGGACTGCTCACACGCAAGAGTGACGACAAGCGTGCGGTGATTGAACTTACCGACATGCTGCGTCGCTTCAATCCCGACGATCCCGTGCTCTATGACTTTGCCCTATTCGGAATAGGTATGAAGCTCTAAGGGGATACAAAAGTCTCAAAAGGACAAAAGAAACATAAGTTTTCAGTAAAAGAAGTACAGGTGTAAATTTGACATTGCAAAAGCATGTTCTGCAAAAAATACTCCTGACTTTAATCTGAAAACTTATGTTTCTTTTGTCCTTTTGAGACTTTTGTATCCCTTTGTTTGTGTCTATTCGGCGACAGGGTCGGGGAGTACGGTTATGCGGGTGTCTTTGTCGACCATCTGCTTGACGCGTACTATGTCCTCGTTGTGCATACGCATACATCCGTGGCTGCGTCGGCCCGGCACGGAGTAGGGCGCGTTGGTGCCGTGGATGCCTATGCCGTAAAACGGCGGAGTCCACAGGGCTATGAAAAACGGTCCGTAACACTTGTCCTGAGTGTCCTTGTAGGTCCAGTCGGTGGAGTTGTATATGCCGTAGACCTTGAATGTGCCTTCGGGAGTGCGCCAGTCGTCTTTACCGGTCTTCTGTCCGCGCTCCTTCGAGGCGCACACGCGGTAGCGCGACAAGGTGTCGCCAAACATATTCATCACATACAGGCGGGTGTGAGGTTTGTCGACCACGATATGTTTCATGATTCTCATCCGTCCCGGAGCGGCTGAGCAGGGCGAGTCAAGCTCATCCCATCCCTCAGGCTCGGGCAGATCGGGTGAGAGGGTGCGTTTATAGTTGCCTATCATTTCGGCCACCGGAGCCGACAGCCGATAGCCGTCGTCGGTCACGATGTCGGCAATCTCCTCGCCGTCAGCCGTTGCGGCATAAACGACGGGTGCGCATGCAAGCAAGATATGAGCCAAAATCTTTTTCATAGTGCAAATCTACACATTTTATTGTAGATTTGTGGCAGAATCATTGCATATAATTTGAGGAAAATTGTTAACTTTGCACGCAATAAACTTAGTTCATATGTCATTTATTGCTGATCGAGTAAAAATGGACGGACTCACATTTGATGATGTCCTCCTTATTCCGGCTTATTCGGAAGTATTGCCCCGCGAAGTCAATCTTACTACCCGTTTCTCACGCAACATCACGCTGAATGTGCCCCTTGTCTCCGCGGCCATGGACACAGTCACCGAGGCTGCTTTGGCCATAGCCATAGCGCGCGAAGGTGGTATAGGTGTGATACACAAGAATATGCCGATAGCCGAACAGGCCCGTCAGGTACACGCTGTGAAGCGTGCCGAGAATGGTATGATATATGATCCCGTGACAATACGCCGCGGCTCCACTGTGGCCGACGCGCTTGCCATGATGAAGGAATATCATATCGGTGGCATACCTGTGGTGGACGATGACCGTAAACTGGTGGGCATCGTCACCAACCGCGACCTGCGTTTCGAGCAGAACCTTCAGCGTCCTATCGACGAAGTGATGACTTCGGAGCATCTCATAACCACCAACCAGTCGACCGATCTTGAGGAAGCCGCTCAGATACTTCAGCGTCACAAGATAGAGAAACTTCCCGTAGTTGACAGCGACAACCGTCTTGTCGGTCTTGTCACATATAAGGACATTACCAAAGCCAAGGATAAACCCAACGCCTGCAAAGACCGTCTCGGACGTCTTCGCGTGGCTGCCGGTGTAGGTGTGACCCCCGACTCAATGGAGCGTGTTGATGCTCTCGTCGAGGCGGGTGCCGACGCTATTGTCATCGACACCGCCCACGGACATTCGCGTGGCGTTATCAGTGTGCTCCGTGCCATCAAGGAAAAGTATCCCCATATCGACGTAGTGGTCGGAAACATCGCTACAGGCGAGGCTGCCCGCTATCTCGTTGACAACGGTGCCGACGGTGTGAAGGTAGGCATCGGCCCGGGTTCAATCTGTACCACCCGTATCATCGCCGGTGTGGGTGTGCCCCAGTTGAGTGCTGTCTATGACGTGGCCAAGGCCCTCAAGGGTACAGGTGTGCCCCTGATTGCCGACGGTGGCATACGCTACTCGGGCGACATTGTCAAGGCTCTTGCTGCCGGCGCGTATTCCGTAATGCTCGGCGGTATGCTTGCCGGAGTCGAGGAGTCACCCGGCGACACCATTATATATAACGGCCGTAAGTACAAGTCTTATCGCGGCATGGGTTCGCTCGAGGCTATGGAGAAGGGTTCAAAGGACCGTTACTTCCAGGGCAACGAGACAGATGCCAAGAAGCTCGTCCCCGAAGGCATCGCCGCACGCGTCCCCTACAAGGGCATGCTCTTCGAGGTGGTATATCAGATGCTCGGCGGTCTGCGTTCGGGCATGGGATATTGCGGTGCGGCTGACATCGAGCGTCTCCACGAGGCCAAGTTTACACGCATCACCAATGCAGGTGTGGCCGAGAGCCATCCTCACGATGTGGCCATCACAAGCGAGGCTCCCAACTACAGCGCATCAAGCAGATAATCCTCTTGCTAAAATATCAAAAGGACAGAAGTTTCTTATGAGGCTTTTGTCCTTTTTTTGTATCTCTTTTTCGCCGTCCGGTAAACATTCTTTTGTGTTGGACTTTCATAATTATCCGCACAATAATATGTCATTATGTACGTTTTTTATACGTATTTTATAATATACCGATGAAGAAACACCTCATTCCGGTGGCAACTGTCGCGGCAGCCATACTGTCAGCCACCGCAGCCAACCGCCAGGCCGATCCCATAGTGATGACGGTCAACGGCAAAGACATAAAGCAGAGCGAGTTTGAATATCTATATAACAAGAACAATCTCCAGCAGGCGACTCCGCAAAGCCTTGAAGAGTATGTCGACATGTTTGTCGTCTACAAGCTCAAGGTGGCCGATGCCGAAGCCGCCGGGATTGACACCACAGCGACATTTCGTGACGAATATAACGGATATTGCGCCGAGCTCTCGGCTCCTTATCTGCGTGACTCGCTTGTGGAACAGCGTCTGGTCAATGAGGCTTACGGCCGCATGTCGCGTTCGCGCTGTGTAAGCCATATCATGGTGCCCCTCGGAGCGTCAAAGGCTGAACGGGAGGCCAACAAGGCTCGTCTCGACTCGATACGCAAAGCCATTGTTGCCGGGGCTGATTTCGGAGAGATGGCCGTGAGATATTCGTCGGACGGCTCGGCCGTGCGCAACCACGGAAGCATGGGCTACATAATGGCCAACCAGTTTCCCTATCCGTTTGAGAAGGCTGCTTATGAAACTCCTGTCGGAGAGATTTCCGAAGTGTTTGAGGACGCTCCCTACGGCTACCATATAGTCAAAGTCACCGATGAACGTCCGGCCACCGGCGATGTCTCGGCGCGCCATATACTCAAACTCACACAGGGTCTCTCGCCCGAGGAGGCTGCTCTCAAGAAGGCGCAGATTGACTCCATAGCCGTATTGCTTAAAAACGGTGCCGATTTCGAATCCTTGGCGCGGGCCGAGAGCGAAGACCCCGGGTCGGCGCGTCAGGGCGGTAATCTGGGATTTTTTGGCCGTGGTGTGATGGTACCTCAGTTTGAAGAAGCCGCCTATTCGCTCAAGCCGGGAGAGATTTCCGAGCCTTTTGCCACAGCTTACGGTTATCACATAGTCCAGACACTCGATTACAAACCGCTTCCCACACTCGACGAAGCCCGTGGGGTGATTGATGCAAGCATGCGTCGTGACGGTCGCGCAGTGCTCCCTCACAAAGAGTATCTCGTCAATATCCGCAAGGAGTGTGGCGTCACCCCCTCGACCCCCGTGCTTGACAAGGCTTATGCCATAATTTCCGGAGCGGCCTCACAGCCGGAAGCTCTTGCTGCTCTCGCCTCCGATAACGACGTTATCGCCTCATTCCCCTCGGGAGATGTAAAGGTGAGTGATGTGGCCAAACGCCTCGGCTCAATGCCTATGGGCGACCTGAGTCTTGCGTTTGAGGAGATGACAGCCGTATGTATCGACGAGTCGACTGTTGCCCTTGCCCGTACACGTCTTCAGGAGACCGATGCCGATTACCGCAACCTCGTGAACGAATATCGCGACGGCATACTGCTTTTCGAGATAAGCAACCGCAAGGTGTGGGATCGTTCATCGACCGATATTGACGCCCAGAAAGCCTATTTTACCGCCCATCGCGGCAATTATACATGGGATACCCCCCGATTCAAGGGCTATGTGGTATTCGCTACCAGCGACTCCGTGGCCTCCGAAGCCAAAGGTTATCTTGCCTCCGCATCAATAGCCACCGACTCGCTTGCTCATGCAATGAACGAACGTTTCGGCCGCGATGTCAAGGTGGAGCGCGTGCTTACAGCCAAGGGTGACAATGCCATCATCGACCAGATAGCGTTTGGAGGAGAGAAAGCTCAGCCTGTAGGCAAATGGGTGGCATGGTTTCCTTACGGTCACAAAGTTATAGAATCGCCCGAAGAGGCATCTGATGTCAAGGCAGCCCTCGCCACCGATCTCCAGCAGCAACTCGAAGCCGAGTGGGTAAAGGAGCTTCGCGGCAAATACAAAGTGAAAATCAACAAAAAGGCGATTAAGAAGCTAAAAAACAAGGACTAAAAAGTCGGAAAATATAAAATTACAAAAGACACAAACGAAACCGAAGTTTGTGTCTTTTGTAATATTTGTTGTATCACCATGCTTCAGAACACATAGCTGATGCCGAGGTTGAAGAGGCCGGTGTTGTGGTCTTTGATCCAGTTGAATTTTCCTTGGAGTGATAGTTTGAGTGTCGGGCTAACGTAGTAGTCTATGCCTGCACCGAAATTAAGGCCGACACGGTTGACGCGCGTGGTCACATCGTCATTGATGTCTGTACCTGTCATGCCGGCGGCAGGGTCAGGTTTGAGATAAGTGCTCCATGAGGCATAATTCGCGCCGAGTATGTGATAGAAATACCATTTGCCATTCCTGTCAAGTTGCCATGGACCATGATAGTCAAGATTGATCATCAGTCCGTCCATGCTCTCGTTGCGAAACACATAGTCGATGCTCGGGGCGAGTACAAAATGCCGGCTGAAAGCATATTGCAGTTCGATTCCCGCAGTGGCAGTCTTGTTGAGAGTGATGTAGCCGGTCTTTACCCCTAACGATTTACGGCCCTTGGCCAGTTGGGCCGACATATCCTGTGAGCCGATGGCCGCCAGGAGCAATATGGAGCAAAATGTGATGAGTCTTGTCTTCATGTCGTGTGATGGAATGTGTTGCAAATTTAACAAAATTTATTTAACTTTTGTTCACCGACTGAATGAAATGATAGGCTATTGATGTTAAAATGGCCAATTAGCCATTATGTCAGCCTTTTATAATTTTCCTGAATCGGGTGGTCAGACGCCAGACGGCACGGTTGGCGGAGAGCAGGAGTGTGATGCGGTTTTTGAGCGAAAGGGGGATATATTCGCGATGCAGCAGGTCGGACACAAGCTGCCTCCCTTCGACGGAGTGGCTGACGAAGTATTGCATGATGATAAATTGCATCACTTCTGCATAGTATCCTTTAAGTTGTGAGTTGTCGATGTCGAGAGCCTCGGCAAGCCGTGAGGTGAGGGTTATCACACCCGAATAGAAACGTATGGTCTTGACCGGGTTTTCAGATGATGAGACCGAAGGTGCGCCTACGGTGTAGTGGAGTACTACGTCGGGGGTGTAGGCTATCTTGCCCGCCTGCGACATCAGTACGTTGATCTGCAGGTCTTCGCATGTGAGGGCCTTGTTGCGGAACAGTCTCGGATAACGCTGCATGAGGCCTGCGAGTGTCTCGCGTCTGTACATGGCCGAGCAGAGGTGTATGAAGTATTTCTCTTTTTCGTGGCGCAGCAGCGTCATAGTCTGTGAGCCCGCCGGGGCAATGCTTGCAGTGTCGGGGATTGACCAAGGCGAGTGGTCGGCAAAGGTGCCGTCGGGATAAACAGGCCGCCATGCTGCGTGGCAGAGCACTATGTCGCTGTCGTTGTCCATTATTCTTGCCTGGCGGGCGAGTTTCAGCGGATCGGTCCACACGTCATCGCCGGCCAGGTCGGCTATATATTTTCCACGGCAGGCCTCCACGCAGTCAAAGTAGTTGTCTACCACACCCTTGTTGCGCTTATTGAGAAAGGGCCGTATGATGTCGGGATAGCGTCGGGCATAGTCGGCGCATATCTCGGGGGTGGAGTCGGAGGAGCAATCGTCGGCAAGAATGATTTCGTAGGGAAAATCTGTCTTCTGGGTGAGTATCGACTCGAGCGAACGGGCTATGGTCTGCTCTTGATTGTAGGTGCAGACTATGACAGAGACTTTGGGAGTGGCAGACATAAGGTAGTAATGGTTGGCTCAGAATGAGAAGTGAAACATGAATCGCAGGCCTCCACGACACGCCTGCGGATTGTCGCGATAGGTGAGACGCCAGGTGTAGTCGATGCGCAATACTTTAAACACGTTGTCGAGTCCGATACCGGCTTCCATGTAGGGTGTTCCGCTCATGAGTTGAGTGTGGGCTTCGGCCGGGAATGAGAAGAGCGATGGATTTTCCCAAGGGCGGTTGCGGTGGCTCAGATGGCCGTAGATGCCGCGGAAAAATACGGCTTCGCGCAGCTTGAGCTTTTTGAGCAACGGTATATAGTTGAGTATCGCACCGTTGGCCCAGTAGGTGAGATCCCACTGCGCATAGCTGTCGTTGATAAACTCCATGGGGTTGAGACACGAGAACGATTCAAGCTGTATGAAGTAGGACAGATTGGCGTTGGGGATGAGCAGATTGGGGTAGGGCGAACGGGTCCACACGTGGCCGCCTTTCATGAATACGTCCATGTAACCGAAAGCCGAAAACCAGAAGCGTTTGCTGAACGAGGCCTCGGTGCTTGCCACGGCAAACGGATTGCCGGCCAGGCCTTTCGGAGCCCATGTGTGGCTGAGTGTGAATATGGGGGCGTCAAAGTTGATGGGCACTCGGCCGGTCTTCATCTGATAGAACTTCTCGCCCGGAGCATAGCGCAACTGGAGTGTGGCCGATGAGAGTGTGTAGTGGCCGAAGCTGCGTCCGTAACCGTCGGTAAACGGCATGTAGCGCGTGGGCTCCTGCCGTTCGTTCTGGAGGCGGAAGTTGATCGAGAAGTTGTTTTCCATCTCAAGGATATACTCCAGTTTGGTCACGCGGTGATAGGTCATCTGTATGTCATCCATACGTTTGGCCGACATAAACATATTGTCCTGATTGTTTGACACGAAGTTTTGCCCGAGCATATCCATGTCATAGAGCTGTGTGGCCCGCAGGGAATGAACGGGAAACTCGCGCGAGTGCTGGCGTTTGTCACGGAAGGAATATTCTACCTCTCCGCTGTATTTCCACTTGTGGTCCTTGAATCCGCGTGCCACATAGCCACGCGCAAACCATCGCGGTGACAGAGCGGCGGTGGTCATCCCTCCGACTCGCAGACGGAAACCCTCGACCGTGTTGACCGAAAATGTCGATGTGAGCGGTCCGAAGTCAAATTTTGAAGGATTACCCGTAGTGATATATCCCGAGGCAAACGTCTTGACGGCCTTCTCGCCCCAGTAATACAGGCGGTCGGAGCGCAGGCGTGCCATCATCGCCTCGACTGAGTTTTCACCGTGAGATATCGGGGTGATGCGGTTGGATTCCCAGAACTGTGTGTCGCGCACATATGCCCCGGGGGCATATACCTGGGCCTGTCCGTGCTCAAATATCGACGGGTCGGAGGCTGGCCCGAAGTCGTGGCCGGTGTAGACAGTGTTGCGTCGGGCATACATGCCCGGCATGCCCGGCACGAGTGTGGCTTCCATTATCATGTCGTCTTTGGTCTTAAGACGTGTGCCGTCAGGCAGACGCTCATAATCCTGAGTGATGAGCATGCCTTTGATAAAGTTGAGGTTGATGTCGTGGGGCACACGCATGACCACCCGCTTGATAAACATTGTCGAGTCGCCAAGCGGGACGTAAAAACGTCCCGTGAAGCCGAGAGTGGCGGCGTTGCGCGGCACGAACGTAAGCTCAACACACCTGACCGAGTCGATGTCGACGGTGTCGGTGAGATAAAACTTGTAAAAGTCGGGGGCAATGCGCGACAGCGGGCTTACAAATCGGGTCTGGAGTATGGTGACATCGTTGCCATATACGTCGACCTCGCGCATCACGTCCTCGTAGAAAGTCTGCATGCTCTGCTGGTCGAGAAACTCGTCCATGCCGGCGGTGCGCAGACCTCTGACATATTCACGCTCACTCTCGGGCGAATGGCGGTAATGCACTTCCGAGGCTTTTTCACGCAGAGCCACGTTGAGGATGGGCACTCCCGTAAGGGCCGATGTGTCGATATACTCCTTGATGAAAGAAAATTTTTTGTCAAATCCGCTTTTGGCAGAGTCGTTGAACTGATAGTTGTTGATGGCCAGCGTTATGCGTTCATACTTGTCGTAGTTGTAGTTGTCCTTGCGTCGCGGGTCGCCGAGGTCCTGCGCGGCGCGTATGCGCTCCATAAACTCGACGGCTGGATTGTTTTTTTTAGAGTAATGTTCACGCTTGGGCTTGGCTATCACCGTGTTGAGCAGCAGGCCTGTGGAGTGAAGGTCAAAGTCGATGCGCATCCTGTCGCCTTTTTTAGCCGGGAGAGTCTTGGTGTCATAGCCCATCGTCGAGGCCTGGATAGAGTCCCATCGTATGGCTGTGGTGATGGTGTAGCGTCCGTCGTCGTCGGTAAGAGTGCCACGGTCGGTGCCTCGCAGCATGACTGTGGCAAACGGTATCGGCTCGCGTGTGAGCGAGTCGCGTACGACACCTGTCACAGTGACCGTCTCGGCCATGGCAGATGCATAGAACAATGTCAGAAAAAGTGATATTATCGTGCGCAAGCGCATAGGGTACATTGAAAATTTTTTTGAGGAGAATCGTTAAATGGAAACTCAAAAATTTTTAATTTTGCAAAGTTACTCAAAAAAGGCGAGAGAAACATCCCCCGTCTCTATAAAAAGGCACTATGGCAAAGGAAATAGAACGTAAATTTCTTGTTAAAGACAACAGTTTCGACAATATGACTACCGTCCGGCGGCACATACGTCAGACTTATATCTCCGACCGGCCCGAGGCCACGGTGAGACTCCGGGTGCTTGACGACCGTGCCTTTCTCACTGTCAAAGGTAAAAACTCGGGAGCCGTGCGCGATGAGTGGGAATATGAGATACCTGTAGCCGAGGCCGAGGAGATGGCTGCGCGTCTGAGCGGAGGATGGAGCATCGACAAGGTGCGCCATATTGTGACTTATGCCGGCCGATGCTGGGAGGTGGACGTGTTTCACGGCCGCCATGAGGGGATGGTGCTGGCCGAAGTGGAGCTTGAGGATGCCGACGCTCATGTAGAGCTGCCTCCGTTTGTCGGCGATGAGGTGACCGGCAATCCCGCCTATTATAATTCGGTGCTTGCCCGCCGATGACATTTCGGTGGCCGCGAAGGCCTGTGACAAGAATTTAAATATAATACAATATCATGAAAAGATTTTTATTAGGGCTGCTTGCTGTGGCCGCAGCCGGAGAGTTGGCCACAGTGTATGGCTCGGATGTAGTGCCGGGACCTATGGCGGATGTCAACGGTGTGATTGACAATACGCCCGACAGTCTCGAATTTGCCCGCATGGCCCGCCCTGTGGCCGGGTCGACAAGACGCGGCGACAACCCGGTGTTGTTTCTGGTGGGCAACTCCACAATGCGAGCCGGCACTCCCGGCAATGGTAATAACGGTCAGTGGGGCTGGGGCCATTTCATGCAGAATCATTTCGACATATCTAAAATCACCGTCGAGAATCACGCGCTCGGAGGCATGAGCAGCCGCACATTCTACAACCGTCTGTGGGCTGATGTTGTCAAAGGCATACGCCCCGGCGACTGGGTGGTTATCGAGCTGGGACACAATGACAACGGGCCCTATGACAGTGGACGTGCGCGTGCTTCCATACCCGGCATAGGCACCGATTCGCTCAATGTGACCATTCAGGAGACCGGGGTGAAGGAGACCGTCTATACCTTTGGCGAATATATGCGCCGCATGATTGCCGATGTCAAGGCGCGCGGCGGACGCCCGATGCTTTTCTCGCTCACGCCACGCAATGCCTGGGATGATGCCGACAGCACGATTGTGACACGTGTCAACAAGACCTATGGCCTGTGGTCCTCGCAGGTGGCCGAGGCCGAGGGCATACCGTTTATCGACCTCAATGACATTTCGGCGCGCAAATATGAGCGTTTCGGCAAGGAGAAAGTCAAGGCCCAGGTGTTTTATCTCGACCGCATACACACGAGCGAATATGGTGCGCGTGTCAATGCCGCTTCGGCCGCCGAGGGCATACGGGCTTATCCCGGTCTTGAACTGGCGCAATATCTGCTGCCGTCGGTTGCCGATACCGTGCCGGGCATCACTAACAATGCCGACGGTCCTACAGTGTATGTGGTGGGACGTGATGAGAGCGGCCCTACTCCGAGAGCGTTCATAGAGTCGGGACGATGGGACAGGGTGTACAATTCGCTCCGTCCGGGCGACAAGGTGTGCATCTGTTTCACCGAGGCGTGCAACACCGACCGTGAGAGCGACGAGGACAGTTTCATGCTACCCGGCTCAGGCGAAGAGAGCAAGGTCTATAAAATGTCACGCTCCGGACGCTACCGCGTGGTCTATACTTATGGATGGTATATACGTAAAATCATGCAGGACTGCGTTGAAAAAGGCGCGGTGCCCGAACTGCGATAACTCTCGATTTATAATATACAACCCAAAAGGGTGCGACATTATCGCACCTTTTTTGGTATAGGCGGATGTTAACTTTGTGGTGTAAATTTTCGCACCGATTTTATGAAAAAGACCACCATCCTCCGTCCTGTATCCGCCAAGGCATATGCCGGCTTTGTTGAGCGTATCAACCTCGTGTTTGCCGATTCCGACCGAAGAGCGTCCATGCTCATTGCTCTCGGCAAATATCTCGACGGCGACAGAGACAATTATGCCGCCGGGCTTACAGCCGAGTGTCGTGTTGCGTTCGAGATGCTGCGTTTTGACATTGATCTTGCCATCGCGCGTTCAGCCAAAGCCCGTATGCGTCGCTCTCGCAGAGCCGAAACAAAGCCTGAAGACCATAGAGCCGAGCCCATGGCCGCCCGTATTTCCGGCAAGACTGTGGAGGCTGATGAGACAAGCCCGGCCATGAGTGACCGGGCTTGTGATGAGGATTGCGCTAATAAAGATGATGAAAATGCCGATGAGAAATCCGCGCCTGTGATTCCTCGCCGGGTGCGCCGTCTCGCCAAACGAGCGACACGTCCCAGGATGCGCTGGCGCAAACTTTAGAGTGACATATTTTTGTCAGATGTGGCATAGAGACCTATAGTGCTGCCGGTGAAGCCGCCGCGCTGCGTTGCGATGTATTCGGCGTCGACCTTCTCTATGAGAGGAGTCCAGTCGCCGCCTGACGGGCGGTAGTAGAAGCTGTAGGTGTCACCGTCCGATACTGTGCGCAGCCCTATGGGTGAGCCATCGGTCTTGAGCGGCTGAGATGCCATGACATTGTTTTTGCCTTTGCCTACCTGTATGAGCGACACCTCGCCCTTTCTGACGGCGAGAAACAGTTGTCGCTGTTCGTTCTTAACGAGCAGCATGCCGGCGGCTTCGGAATCGTCGGGCTTGAATCTCACTTCAGTCTCGGCCGTAAACTTATGGTGCTGCATGCGTCGGCCAAGATAAGCCGGCACGTGGCCCGACTTGGTGTCGACAGGCGCGCAGGTGAGTTTCAGCCCTTTGCCGGTCTTGTAATATCGGGTGGGCATGCCCCACAGCGAGAGCCATTCGGGACGCAGTGATTTTGAGGAAAAATCGTCGGTCCACACGAAGTTGCCGGCCTGACATGATGCCTGTCGTCCAGACATGCCTGGAATGTTGAGGCGCAGCCCTACAGTGTCGATACATTGTGTGATGTAGGGAAATCCGTCGGCACTCCATTTGACAGGCATGAGGAATGTCTCACGTCCGAGATGGTCTTCGCCGTCGTTCCACGGACGGCATCCGAGAAACACTGCATACCAGTCGCCGGCCGGAGTCTGCACAAGATCGGCGTGGCCCGATGAGGTCACCGGCAGCTTGCGGTTGGGTTTCAGAAGCCGTTGTGTGAGCATCGGGTTACGACTCCAACGCTGATATGGCCCAAACACCGAGTCGGCGCGGTAACACACCTCGGAGTGTACCCAGTTGGTGCCCCCCTCGGCCGCCAGCAGATAATATTTGCCGTTGATTTTATAGATGTGCGGGCCTTCGTTGCGCTCGAGCCGTTCCTCGGGACCTACCCCCTGCTCGAGAAATTTTACGGGTTTGCCTACAGTGCGGCCTGTCTCGGCATCGAAACGTATTATGGAGAGGGCACGGTGATTGCTCCATTTAACGGGACTGTGCTCCTCTGACTTGTGTACAATATATCCCGAGCCGTCCTCGTCAAAAAAGAACGAGGGGTCAATGCCGTCGACATCCTCGAGTATCACGGGGTCGCTCCACGGACCAAGCGGATTTTTGGCCGTGACATAGAAGTTTTCGGAACGTCCGTCGCGTCCGTTACCCTTCATGACACAGGTGGTAATCATGTAGAATGTCTTGTTATGAGGGTTGTAAGTGAGCGCGGGAGCATAGATGCCGCCTTTGTCAATTGACAGCCCCGGCAGCGATGCGAGCTGCGACTCACGGTCGAGCACATTGCCGACATGTTCCCATGACACAAGATCCTTGGAGTGATACATCGGCACACCGGGAAAGTAGCCGAAAGTCGATGTCACCAGCCAATAGTCGTCGCCGACACGGCATATGCTCGGATCGGATGCCCATCCGCTGATTACGGGATTGAAATAGTCGCCGGGAGCAGTGAGGGGATTGTCATTGTAATAGTCGTCATTGCCTTCATATCTGAAGTGGCTGAATGTGGCCGTCGATTGGGCCATGGAGCAAAGCGAAACGGTCGTGCCGAGTATCGCTGTCAGCAATCCGCGTCGTAGTGTGTGTCTGTCAAGCATGTGGTTAAGGTTATGTCAAGATTGATATAGAAAAGTTTAGAGCCGGGGAGATATCCACCCCAGACTCTAAACTCTTAAACTCCTAAACTTTTTTAAACTCTTATTTGTACAGATAGCGTTTGATTGAGCGTTTGGGGGTCTTCTCAAACTCCTCCTGCTGTATTCTGAACGACTGCACCTGAGAGTAGGCCGGGAGCGAGGAGTTGAGTGTCGAGATATTCTCGTCCATGATGCGCTCGATGTCGGCGTGGGAATATCCCTGAGTCTGCGCGCTCTCGAGGTCGGGGAATATCAGAGCCACAAGGCGGCCCGAGCCGGAATCGACAATAAGAGACTCTGACACATAGGGGAGGTTATTGAGTTTGTCCTCGATTTCCTCGGGATAAATGTTCTGGCCCGAGGGACCGAGTATCATGTTCTTGTCGCGGCCTCGTATGTAGAGAAAACCGTCATCATCGAGATTGCAGACGTCGCCGGTCGACATCCATCCGTCCTCGTCGACAGCCTCGGCGGTAGCCTCGGGATTTTTGTAATATCCGAGCATACAGTTGTCGCCCTTTACATAGAGTATGCCGGGCACGGAGGCGGGATTGGGCGAGGCAATCTTGGCCTGTACGCGGTCGACGATACGTCCGCATGACGCCATGCGGTTGTCGGAGGCAGAGGCGTAGGAGATGAGCGGTCCGCACTCAGTCATGCCGTAGCCAACCGTGTAGGGGAAGCCGCAGCGGCGCAAAAACCGTTCTACATCCTTATTGAGAGCCGCGCCGCCGATGATAATCTCCTCAAGATTGCCGCCAAAGGTCTCCTTGAGTTTGTCAAGGATGCGGCTCAGCAGTTTGTCATCGACAAAGGGCACCATAAGCATGAGTTTCATGAGCGGCTTCTCGAGCATCGGGAATACGCGTGTACGGATAATCTTCTCAAGAATGAGCGGCACAGCCACGATGTAGCGTGGACGCACCTGGGCAAACGCGTCCATGAGAATGCGGGGCGACGGAGTGCGTGTGAGTATGTTGATATGACAGCCGGTCACGAAGGGTCGCAGCATGTCGATGGTAAGGCCATACATGTGGGCCAGCGGGAGCATGCACACCACGCCATCGCCCGGCTTGGCCTTGATGTTTTCAAGACAATATTTTACGTTTGACCACAGAGAGCGGTAGGGGAGCATTACACCCTTGGAGAAACCTGTCGAGCCGGAGGTGTAGGATATGAGGCACAACTCGTCGCGGTCTTCCTTGTAATAGTCAACGTGGTCGGGAGTGAAACGGTCGGGATAAGCCTGGCCGAAAAGCTCGTTGAGGTGTGCGCGCACATGGGTGAGCTGCTCGTTATTGGAGTGGAGCAGCGAGAAGTCGCGTGTGCACAGCGCGCCGGCTATGCTCGTCATGCCATCTGGATTGAGAGCTTCCCAGATATTTTCGTCAACGATAGCGAGGCGTGCGTCGGAATGATTTATGAGGTGCTGGATATTGTCGGGCTTGAAGTCGGCGAGGATAGGCACGATGACAGCACCATATGTGAGGGTTGCTATGAAGGCCACACACCATTGTGACGAATTTTTGCCGCAGAGGGCTATCTTGTCACCGGGCTTTATGCCTGTCTCTTTATATAAAATGTGTAGCTTGGCAATCTTACGTGCCACATCCTTGTATGACATCGTGGTCGAACCAAGGTCAGTGAGGGCCGGCCGGTCCCAGTTATTGCGTATCGAGTCTCTGAAATATTGGTTGAGGCTTTCGCGTTCTGCCATGTCTTTGATGCGTAAAAAATTAGTTAACAAAATAATTGCACAAAATTAGTGATTTTATGCCAAAAATCCGCGCGGACCACACGTTTTTTGCCGAGGTGACTTAATTTTGTCTATGCAATCTTCAATAAATTTTATATTTAAAGAATAGTGTATATGACATCAGTTAAATTAAAATTTCGTCCCTCTCCGGTTGAGGACAGGGACGGTACTCTGTTTTATCAGATTATACACCGGCGGCAGGTGAGGCAGGTGTATACGGGACTTCATATCAGTTATGCCGAGTGGGATGCACGACGTTCGGCGATAGTGGTTCCTGAGAAGTGCGGGCCTGGAAGGGGGGCGTTTCTTGCCGAGGCCGGTGACAGGATTGTCTCTGATATGGTTCGGCTGAAGGATATTGTGGAGAGGCTCGAACGGTCGGGGCGTCCGTATTCGTCAGACAATGTGGTGGCTATGTTCAACAGGTCTGAGGCTGAGGGTGGCATTGTGTCGTTTGGCCGTAGGATTATAGAGGATATGCGCAGGATTGGCAAATTGTCGATGGCCAGGCGTTATGAGGTGGTTCTGAATAGCTTTCTGAGGTTTACCGACAATAAGGATGTGGCGTGGCGCGATTTTAATTCCACGCTTGTGGCGGGCTATGAGGAGTTTCTACGCAAGCGTGGTCTTTGCCGTAATTCGACTTCATATTATATGCGTAATCTGCGGTCGATAGTCAATCGTGCGCAGGAGTGTGACTATGAGGTGCCACGCTCTCCGTTCCGACATGTGTATATGGGTGTTGACAAGACGGTGAAGCGGGCTGTGACTCTGAGGGCTATATGCCGGATCAGGGATGTGGATCTGAGCGGGAGTCCGCATCTGGATTTTGCGCGCAATGTGTTTATGTTTGCATTCTATACCCGCGGGATGTCGTTTGTGGATATAGCTTATCTTAAGAAGAGCGATGTGGTTAATGGTGTGATTACGTATAGCCGCCGCAAGACAAGTCAGCAGATACAGGTGAGGATAGAGCCTCAGACGCGTCAGATTATGGAGCGGCTCGGTGATTGTGATTCGGCTTATCTGCTGCCGCTTATCACCAGTGATGCGGAGGATGCAGACAGGCAGTATCAGAATGCTTATCACAGGGTTAACCGTAATCTACAGATAGTGGGGAGGATGCTTGGGTTTGATGCAAAACTTACGCTTTATGTGGCCCGCCATGCCTGGGCAAGCATTGCTCATCATAACGATGTGCCTCTATCTACAATAAGCAAGGCTATGGGGCATGATTCGGAGACGACGACTCAGATATACCTCAGTACGCTTGATACTTCGGTGGTTGACAGGGCCAATCGGAAGATTATGGCCTTGATGAGTAATTGCGGAGACGGCTGACTTGTCTTCACTCCTTCAGCCGAAAAAATCCTTTGTTGACTGATAACTCTCTTGTAGAGAGACTTATATGATGGTGCAAAGATAGCGGTTTTTATTGAAATCCCAATACTTTTAGCCTATCTTTATTCATGACTTATGTGGAATAATATATCTGAGATATAAAATATGTTTGGTCAAAATGTATATGTAATTCCCGGTAAATACTTGACGTCCATTGGAATATATCGCCAGGTCAGTTTCTCTACAAGAAAAGGACACCGGGCGGAGTCGCAGGATAATCCTAAGGGTGCATACTTTTTTGTGTGGAATGAAAAATATAGGTAGGTAAAATCCGAAATGGTTTTGCAAGCTGATAAGATTCTCCGCAAGAGACTGACGTTATGATATTGCAAAGTTACTCAATTTATTGGAAATAACGGCATTTGTCGGCAAATATTTTTTGCAATGCCAAGTATATTTGCCCTCTATCCGACCGAATGTCATACTTTGGTTTTGCAAAAGGTCGCCGGAAAACCCTAAGAGTGCCTTATTTACAATAACTTGAATTGTCATACAAGTCTCTTGCGGAGAAACTGATATTATGAGCTACTTAAACGACTAATAACCGACATGTGACAAATAATATAAATACACGAGGGTGGTTAATCCTCATCCAAGACGCTTACTTTTTGATTGATTGTAGTAACTGCTTAATGATTAGTAAAATACGTTGTTGAGCAGGACTTGGAGGATTGTCTTTAATCCAACTGAAACACATATGCGGAGGTCTGAAAAACAATGGTTTGCAATGCGCGATCTGACGCGTAGAAACGCAAACGTGATGGCTCACCACTTGCTGAGAGAAGCCGGTCTGGAGGTGTTTACTCCGATGCATCAGATCATAATGACTGTCAGAGGCCGCAAGCAGCGGCGCGATGTGCCGGTGATACAGGACCTTCTGTTTGTCCACGAATCAAAGGAGGTGCTTGACAGCTATGTGGCCCGTTATCCTAATCTACAATATCGTTACTGCCACGGCCATACGATCAATGAGCCGACCACGGTGAGAGATGCCGACATGGAACGGTTTATATATGCCGTCGGCAATTCTGACAATGCCCGCTATTATATGCCCGGAGAGCTCACCAAAGCCATGTATGGACGGCGAGTGAGGATCGTGGGAGGTGTATTTGATGATTTTGAGGGCAATCTTTTGTCGGTCAAAGGCATGAGGACACGTCGCCTAATAGTGGAGATACCCGGTCTGATGGCCGCGTCGGTTGAGGTCAACCCTGATTTCATACAATTGATCTGATTGCCTTTCCAGCTGTGAGCTGTGAAAAACAATAATGAAAAAAGAAATCATGATTATAGCCGTAGACTTCGATGGGACTATTGTCGAGCATCGATATCCCGAGATTGGAAAGGAAATGCCCTTTGCTGTTGCGACCTTGTGTCAGCTACAGAGAGATATGCCCGGGCTTCATATAGTGTTATGGACTGTCAGAGAGGGCCGGCTGTTGCAGGACGCTGTGGAATGGTGTGAGAAGAGAGGCTTGAATTTTTATGCGGTCAACTCCAACTATCCCGGCGAAATAAGCAGCGCGGCAGATCAAGGCTGCCGCAAAGTCTCGGCCGACCTCTATATCGATGACCGTAACCTCGGCGGTCTCCCGTCATGGCCGGAGATATATAAAAAGGTGTCAGGGCGAGAGCAAGGCAATATTGTCGGAGATAAAGTAGATTCATCATTCATCAGCCGTCTTTTCAGTCGCCGGTGAATCTAATGGAAAATGGATACAGACCATAGAGGACATACCAGTCGCATAGCCAAAAATACAGTATTGTTGTATGGTCGCATGCTTATAGGCATGCTTGTGTCGCTATATACGTCGAGGGCTATACTTAATGCTCTTGGCGTAGAGGATTTCGGCATACAGAATGTCGTGGGCGGATTTGTGGCGATGTTTTCTTTGATTTCCAGTGCGTTGTCTTCATCAATAAGCCGTTTTATGACATTTGAGCTTGGTGCTGGAGACATGGCTCGTCTGCGTAAGGTGTTTTCAACATCATTACTGATACAACTGGCTTTGATTTCGATAGTCCTTGTTGTGGCTGAGACGGCTGGTGTATGGTTTGTCAACAATAAAATGGTGATACCGTCTGGCCGACTGTTTGCTGCAAATTGTGTATTTCAGGCCTCGGTGGTATCATTTGTGCTCGGACTGTTCAGCACGCCTTATAATGCTTGTATTATAGCACATGAGCGTATGAACGTGTTCGCTCTCTTTGGCATACTGCAGATTTGTATCAATCTGGGGATAGTTCTCTTCATTGTCTATGCTCCGTTTGGATTTGACCGACTGATAGTATATTCCATATTACTGACAGGTACATACCTGTTTATGCAGATATTGTATTTCAGATATTGCCACAAGCATTTCACAGAAAGTCGTTGTATGCCACGCTTTTATCGTGACTGCTGGAAGGAAATGAGCGGATTTGCCGGATGGAACGCAATCGGATGTACAGCCGGCATACTTAAAGATCAGGGTGTAAATGTGCTGTTGAACCTATTTTTTGGGCCGGGAGTAAATGCTTCGCGAGGGCTCGCAGGATCAGTGTCGGCGGCGGTCGGTGCGTTTGTCGCCAATTTTATGACGGCTATAAATCCTCAGATTACAAAGTCGTATGCCTGTGAAGACCGACAGTATATGTTTTCGCTTGTGGAGCGTGGCTCGCGTTTCGGATTCTATACGATGATGTTGTTTGCTGTGCCTATTATATTGGAAACTCCTGCTGTGTTGAGTCTGTGGCTGGGTGCGTATCCCGACATGACAGTAATTTTTGTCCGCTTGGTGCTACTTAATTCATTACTGGAGGTTTTGTCAAATACTCTGATTACACTTCAGGCGGCTACAGGTAAAATCAGAAATTATCAGATAGCGGTCGGAGGACTTCTTCTTATGAATTTCCCTGTATCATATCTCGCGCTTAAAGCAGGAGCATCTCCCATGAGTGTTTATGTCATCGCGTTCGTAATAGGTGTTGGGTGCCTGCTTTTGAGGCTATGGTTTCTGAGAAATATGACAGGGTTGTCAATCGGCAGTTATCTGAATGGAGTGGTACTGAACGTGGTTTTGACGTGTGTATGTGCTGTAATATTACCGGTTATGATTCATTTTTTGCTGCCGGAGGGCCCGGTAAGATTCATGTCAATGATAATTTCCAGCATAGTATGTGGGGTATTGTCCATATTGTATGTAGGATGTATGGCGTCTGAGCGGTGTTTTATATTGGGTAAAATATCAAATCAGATAACTCGGCTAAAAACGGTCTTAGTATTATGATTGATATAACCGATAAGGCAAAATGTTGTGGATGCGGGGCATGTGTCCAAATATGTCCGAAACAATGCATAAGCTTCATCTCCGACAAAGAGAGCTTTGATTATCCGGTGGTGGACGTAAGCCGATGTATAGGTTGCGATATGTGTGAGCGCGTGTGCCCTGAGCTGAATATAAGCCTACCGAGCCGTCCGCAAGCAACGTATGCGGCTATAAATCGCAATGAGACTGTGAGGCGTGAAAGTTCGTCGGGAGGAGTCTTTACCTTGTTGGCAGAGTCTGTAGTTGCAAGGGGCGGTGTTGTGTTCGGTGCGCGTTTTGATAGCGACTGGACAGTGCGGCATGACAAGGCGGAGACATCAGAGGAGCTTGCTGCGTTTCGTGGTTCAAAATATCTGCAAAGCTGCATCGGAGAAACTTTCAGAGAGGCCAAAAGCAATCTGTCGGATGGAAGGGTGGTCTTGTTTTCAGGAACACCCTGTCAGATAGCCGGATTGAAAGGCTATCTGAATAAGGAATATGCTAATCTTCTGACTGTGGATTTTGTTTGTCACGGTGTGCCAAGTCCGGGTGCATGGAAGAAATATCTTGAGGAAAAATCGCGCGCGTTAAGCGCGCCGGCTGGAAAAAATACGGATTCCATCTCTCTAAAAGCGGGGAGCCCTTGGAAAAGTATCTCGTTTAGAGACAAATGTTTGGGCTGGAAAAAATACGGATTTCACCTCTCAGAGACCGCCCTTCAGGGCGGCCGAAATACGGATTTCACCTCTCTAAACAATGCTGACAAGGGCATATACGAACCGTTTACCGAGAATGATTATATGCGTGTGTTTCTGTCAGATCTTGATTTAAGACCATCGTGCTATAAGTGTCCGTCAAAGGGCGGCCGTTCGGGCAGTGATATAACTTTGGGCGACTTTTGGGGTATAGAGCATGTCGACCGGTCGATGGATGATGACTGTGGTACCAGTCTTGTGCTCATTAATACCCCAAAAGGAGCAAAGTTATACAGAGAATTGACCCTTGAGTCGATGCGCGAGTCATATGAAGACGCATTGCGTTACAATCGGAGCATCGAGATATCGGTTGTGAAACCTCCTTACAGAGAGCTGTTTATGTCGAGCCTTGAGAAGTGTGGTTTTGAGATTGCTTACAACCGCGTATTCTCTCAGTCACTTCCGGCTAAAATCAGACGCCGCCTGTGGCTTAAAATGAACAAGTAGATGAAAATAGGGATACTTACTCAACCGTTACAGCGCAATTACGGGGGAATCATTCAGAACTGGGCTCTGCAAGAGACGCTTCGTCGTATGGGCCACGAACCAGAAATGATATTCCGACAGGCTGACACATCCCGTTCTCGGTTTGGTGGCATAACGATACTGCGTTGTTGCTCGTTGGTGAAATGTATTATATATAAGATATTGTTGGGCCGACGGGATGTAGTATTGCGCAATCCCTTTGACAGAACCTATAATCCCAGACAGCCGCGTTATGCGGATGGCAAATTTATAAAGCGTATACAGCGAAGCCGCATATGCCATTCTGACCGTGAACTGCGTGAGGTTATAACGAAAAATCACTATGACGCTTTTATTGTCGGCAGTGATCAGGTGTGGCGACAGGAGTATTCGCCAAGGATAGAGACTTATTTCCTTGATTTTTTATCAGACAGCGACCACAGAAAGAAGGTGGCCTATGCAGCGTCGTTTGGTGTGGAGGCCGATTATATAGATGCGGATAAGATGCAGCAATGCAAGACCCTGTTGTCTCGTTTTGATGCAGTCTCGGTGAGAGAGGATGGCGGCCTGAGAATTGTCAGAGAAGATTTCGGCCGTCATGATGTAGAGAAAGTGCTCGACCCTACATTGCTTTTGTCAGACTCGGATTACCGTTGTCTGATAAAGGCATCAGACCGACTGACAGGAGAAAAGTATATCACGAGTTATATACTTGACGGTAATTTTGAAAAACAGCGGATACTGCAGGATGTTTCCTCCCGGTTGTCTTTGCCGGTGCGGTCTTTGTCTGGTGACAGTGATAACGCTAATATGGCAACGGTGTCACAATGGCTCGCATCGTTTGCCGAAACGTCATTTGTTGTGACCGACTCTTTTCATGGATGTGTCTTTTCTATAATATTCAACAGGCCGTTCATAGCCATAGGCAATGCCCGGAGAGGTCTCGACCGTTTTACATCGTTATTGGAAATGTTTGGTCTGGGCAAACGTCTGGCGGGTGGAGTGGAGGATTATTGCAATCGTATGGACAATCTGACATCAGCAATAGATTATACCTGTGTAAATAAGGAGCTTGACCGAATGAGACAATCAAGCATAAATTTTCTGAAAAATGCCCTTGCCTAAGATCTCGGTAATCGTACCGGTGTACAATGCCGAGAAATATCTGAACCGTTGTATTGACTCGATATTGGCGCAGACATTTGGTGATTTTGAGTTATTGCTTGTCAATGACGGGAGTACTGATAAAAGTGGTTCAATCTGTGATGCCTATGCTTGTCAGGATTCACGCGTCAGAGTATTGCATAAAGTCAATGGTGGTGTCTCATCGGCAAGAAATAACGGTCTTGACAATGCTAAGGGTGAATGGGTTATATTTGTTGACAGTGATGATTGGATTGATTCACATTTTGTTAAAAAGATGCTTGCCAAAGCCTTGGATGAGAATGCAGACATTGTGATGTGTGACTGTTATTTTGTAACTAAAGATAAAAATGTGTATCATAAAATGTATGCCTGGGGAAAGCAGGGGGCACAAGGGGTAAGCGAATACATATCGACAACATGGACAGCAATGTGGGGTAGTCTGCAGAAAAGATCTCTTTATGTAAAGAGCGGTTACAGATGTCCGTTAAACATAACTTATTGTGAAGACTTCCATTTAATGATAAGGATATGCTGTGAGGCAATGGTAATAGCAAAAATCGATGAACCGCTTTATTACTATTGGCAACAGGATGGCAGTATAGTGCATAATCAGAATAAAAAGACTGAGGCTGACGAGCAGTGGGTATATCTTGACATAATTCGTTTTTTTAAGGAACGTGGATTATATAACATAATGAAGAGGCCGATGGCCTGGCGTTCATTAAAGGCTTGTGGAGAATTGCTGCTTGACCAGAACTTGTTTGACCGATTCATAGAAATCAATCCGGATAAAAAGGAGTATATATTCAGTAGTCCGACAATAGGAATAAAACTCAAAATCATGGCCTGGTGTCTTACGCATGGCTTGCGTCCGGTGACATCCATGATTGTCAGAGTAAGGAATATTTTAGGAAGATAGACATATGATATCAGTCATTATACCTGTATATAACGTAAGGGCTTATCTCACAGATTGTCTTGAAAGCGTCGTTGCCCAAACTCTTGCAGACAAAGAGGTGATGCTCATAGATGACGGCAGTACAGACGGGTCGGCTGAGATATGCGACTACTATGCATCACTTTATTCATATTTCAGAGTTATTCATAAACCAAATGGCGGTCCCTCCTCGGCACGAAATCTTGGGATTGGGGAGGCTAAAGGAGAATGGCTTATATTTCTTGATTCAGATGATGTGTGGGCGGATCATGATTGCCTTGCTTCGCTACATGAATATGTCACCTCATTGAATCTGGATATTGTAAGGTTTGAATACCAAGCAGTGGATGAGAATCTCAAGCCAATCGAGCCTCGGAGTTTTGACAAGTCACTTGTTACCGGACGAGTTGTCGATAATTTTGAGTTCGTCAAATATGCAATTGCCGGAGAATGGTTTACATGGTTAAGCATGATGCGAGCCTCGGCTGTCGAAGATCTGAGATTTAATGAACGTATAAGGTCTCAGGAAGATATCGATTTCTATTGCCGTTTTTTTGCCAGACAGGAACTGCGGTGTGGATACATTGACAGGCGAATGTATCTTTATCGAAAAAGAGTATCTTCAATAACAATGACGGTGCAGATAGATAATCTTGAAGGGTCATTTGCTCTTTGCAATGTTTTTTATCGTGAAAGTCAAGTGACTAAGAATGATCAGCTTAGGAAGTTATACATTTATTATTCTGTAATGATGTATTACTGGACTTTGAGTACATTGTCAGAGGCTTATTATCATAAACGAAGAGATGTTATAGAGGTCCTGGGCTTAATTGAATTAAGACAGAAGACTGCCAAAAGATTGTCTCAGGCATCAGTAAACAAAAGGTATTATCCATTTATATTATTGACGCCTGATGTCGCGGTCAGATTGTTAAGAGCTAAGAACCGAATAATGATAGCGTTAAAGAATTTATGAAATATACGGCAGTAATACGCACGCTTGGTAAAGCCGGTGTAAAATATCAGACACTGCTTGACTCTTTATGCGCGCAGACCATACAGCCGGAGGCAATAATTGTATATCTTGCCGACGGTTATCCTATACCGAAAGAGACATGTGGCAGAGAGCAGTATGTTTATGTCAAGAAGGGTATGGTGGCACAGCGGGCTTTAAACTATGACGAGGTATCTTCGGAATATATACTGTTTCTTGATGATGATGTTTATGTAGCTCCCGACGGAGTCGAGAAACTGTTTGAGGAATTACGACTTAATAATGCCGATGTCATATCCCCGGATGTGTTTGACAATGCCTCGCGAGGATTAAAGGCCGAGCTTCTAATGACTATATCCGGCAGGATGCGGGCCCGTCGGGGTGATAGCGTGTGGGGTTATAAAGTCATGGCAACAGGAGGGTATTCATATAATAAATCTCCTCAAAATAAATCGTATCTGTCTCAGACAAACGCCGGACCATGTTTTTTATGCCGGAAATCAGATTTCCTAAGAATCCGGTTTGAAGATGAGTTATGGCTTGATCGGACTAATTATGCAATCGGAGATGATCAGGTAATGTTTTATAAGATGTATCTTGCCGGCTTAAAGCTATTGACTGTATTCGGGACAGGGATAAAGCATCTTGATGCCGGAGAAAATCTTGGAAACAAGGAGAAGGAATTAAAGATAGTGGAAGGTGATTATTTCTTTCGTAAGATTTTCTGGCATCGATTTCTGCATGTGCCTGAAAGAAATAAATTCAGACGTATATGGCGAAAGTTATGTTTATGCTATTTCTATGGATTTGGGGTGTTAATGGCAGTCGTAAAAGGTGATAAAAATGGGCTATCGGCAAAATGTGAGGGCATGGCACGTGCGAATGCTTTTCTAAAGAGTAAACAATATTCCGAACTGCCTTTAATATGTAAGCAAGTGTAAATCCCGGATACAATGGCATAGACTTATAATGATTTATTCGGTATAAAATGAGTATTAACATCAGATGGCTTCAGTTTAAGGTCAATAAAGGCCGTAATTTAATCAGTTCGATCATTAATCGGCTGAGATTCTCAATGTATGGAATCTCCTATGGTCATAATCTCAAAATACATGGAAAATTATATCTGAAATTATTTCCGGATGTAAAGGTTACTATTGGTGATAATTTCTATTGTAGCTCCGGGAGATATGTTAATGCGCTATGTTCTAACAAAAGAGGTATATTTTATCTGGTACATGATGCCGAGCTCATAATCGGAAATAATGTAGGTATGAGTAGCCCTGTTATTTGGTGTAATAAACGTATAGTTATTGGAGATAATGTTAAAATCGGAGCCAATACTATAATTTTAGATACGGATTGTCATGCCCACAGTTTTATGGATAGAAGAAATGATATTACTGATTGGGCAGAGCCACAGGAAATAAAAATAGGGAATGATGTGCTGATAGGAATGAATACTACCATCTTGAAGGGTGTCACTATCGGAGATAGAGCTATTGTCGGGGCATCATCGGTCGTGACGAAAGATATACCAGCAGATAGTGTCGCAGCAGGTAATCCGGCCAGAATTATAAAAACTATAGACAAGTAAATGAATCAGGTCCCTGTAGTATTTGCGTTTGACAATAATCTGGCATTTGAAGCCGCAGTGTGTATTTCGTCACTCTTTGATAATGCAAGAGAGAGTACGATATATGATGTATTTATTCTTTATCCGGATGGCCAGGATTTGAACAGGAAGGATATTGATGTGGTAGCAAGCAGCCATCCACGTCATAAACTAACATATCTTCCGGTAAAGGATCAATTTGAGCAAGCATATGAAATCAGAGGTATAAATACGTTGACTTACTATCGATTGCTTATACCGGAATTAATACCACAATATGACAAGGTTATTTATTCGGATGTCGATGTAATATTTCGTGATGATTTATCAGATATATATGCGATTGAATTAGGTGAAAATTATCTTGGGGCGGTAAACTCGTTGGCTCATCTTGACCCGGACCGAGGCGAGTATTATACCAATCTTGGTCTTGATGCCTCAAAAAACTTTTATGCCGGAAATATAGTCTTAAATTCAAGGCTGCTGCGAGACGATGCAATGATCGGAAGATTCAAAGAGATGGCACTGAAGAAATACAAGTTTCAGGATATGGATATATTGAATATTTCATGTTCAGGCCGGATTAGATATTTTCCACCGAGTTTTTGTGTCACAACTTACTTTTGCGAGTATGCCAATCGACAACGGGCTCAGTTGGCGGAGATATGGACAGACGAAGAGATCAATCATGCATTGGAAAAAGGCATAGTGCATTACAATGGCCCTAAGCCTTGGAATAGCTGGTGCCCTAACTTTGACATATGGTGGGAAACTTATCGAAAGTCCCCGATTTTTGATCAAAGAAAATACTTTGAGTTCTTCTATTCCAAAATGGATGTTCTTGACTCACTGACATTGTGGAAAAGAGTCAAAATACTGGCCCGCTATTTTATAGTTGGGAAAAAGTAGTAAATGATAATCAGGAGACATCGGGTTGTCTCACAAAGTAAGATCAACGAATGAGCATTATTGTCAATATGGCATGTGGCTTGGCTAATCGCATGTTTCAATATGCCTATTTTCAAAATCTTCTGAAACAAGGTGTGGATGCTAAAGTGCATTATTTCACATCGACAAAGCTCGCACATGAGGATGTCGCATGGAATCGCATATTTCCTAATGCGGAGTTGAAAAAGGCGTCAACATTAGAGGTTCTGATGACTGGCGGCCATGATGACATTGTGTCTAAATTGATCCGTAAGCTTATGCCTTGGATGACTCGAGTTACAGAAATGCCAAGCGCATTTTCTCTATATGAGTTATCAGACGATATAAAAGATAAAGACCGTTATCTGTTAGGAGTTTTTCAGAGTGCCGGAGTTGTGGCTGCGGTGGAAGATGTTCTCCGAGAATCATTCCAATTCGATGATTTTACCGATGAACGAAATATACGGATATTATCGGAAATCATGATGACTGACTCTGTTTCCATACATGTCAGAAAGGGTCTCGATTATCAGCGTATTAAATGGTATCGGAACACGTGTGATATCGACTATTACAGGCGGGCTGTCGCATATGTGAAAAAGCACTGTCTCTCTCCCACGTTTTATGTATTTACAGATAATCCGGAGTGGGTTCATGATAATTTTACGGACTTTGAATATAAACTTATATCCGGTAACCCGCTCTCAGGGTGGGGTAGTCATTTTGATATGCAATTGATGAGTCAGTGTCGGCACAATATAATTTCCAATTCGACTTATAGCTGGTGGGGCGGTTTTCTTAACAACCATCCTGACAAAATTGTGGTGATGCCAAAGTTATGGTTTAACCCGGATGTTACTCCCGAGCCCTCATCGGCTCCATTGCGCTATAAAGACTGGATTGCATTATGATTTATAAAGTATCTGTTATAGTCCCCATATATGGTGTAGAGCGATTTATAGCTCGAGCCGTAGACACAATGATGAGGCAGACATTAACGGAGGTAGAATTTGTATTTGTCGATGACTGTACCCCGGACAATAGTATTGACATATTGCAGGATGTCATCAGCCGTTATCCTTCACGGAAAAATGATATACAAATTATCCGCAACGGGCATAATATGGGGCTTCCCGCATCGCGTAATATCGGACTTAAGGTTGCACGAGGTGAGTATGTGTTTCACTGGGATAGCGATGATTATGCGGAGATCGGAATGCTCGAAGAAATGTATGATTTCGCAAAGCGGTATAATGTTGATGTCGTCTGGACTGACTGGTTTCTGACGTTTGAACGGTCGGAGCGTTACATGCGTCAGCCTTCTTATCCGACAGCCCATGAGGCACTCAGAGGTATGCTTGGTGGTGCTATGAAATATAATGTGTGGAATAAACTTGTCAGAAGATCGATATATATTGATAATAATATTGAGTTCCCGTCGGGTTTCGGAATGGGGGAGGACCTGACAATGTTGCTGGTCTTTGCGTTTGCGCGTAAAGTCAGATATTTAAACAGAGCATATTATCATTATCTGAAAATAAATACACAAGCATTCTCTCATAATATAAAACCGGAACATTTCGGAGCTTTGAAACGAAATGTCAGTTGGATAACCGCGCAACTAAGAGAGTTAAAGGGCGAATCAATTGATGATGAACTGGCATTCCTGAAATTAGAATCGAAATATCCTTTGATTGCTGTTTCCGGTGATTTTGCAATGTACAGACTTTGGAATGAATGGTTTCCGGAGGCAAATGAATACATCGGAAAAAATGGCAATATAGGTATGCGTAGTCGTATCCTTCAGAAATTGGCATATAAAAAACAATATTGGGCGTTGTGGATACACTATCAGCTTGTCATTAGGTTTATATATGGGGTGATATACAGATAATATGATTTTTTAGATGAGAATTATATTATATATTTTAGGCGTAGTAATAACGAGCTGCTATTACTTCCCATTTGAATTATCGGCATTCCCGGGTATGAATTCAAAGTTGGTCTTGGCTGTTGTTAGCCTTCCATTGATCAGCCTTGAATTAACCAAAAGTAACAATATAGACAAAGGTCTCATAAAGCTCGCGTTATGGGCTTTGGCCTTGTCGATAGTGGCGTTATTTGCCAGACTGATTAATAATACGCAGGATACTACGTTTGTCACATACTTTGTGTCAATGTATGTGTGGTTGGGTGGTGCATATACAGCCATAAAATTATTGAAATCGATATATGGCATAATAGATGTTGAGATTGTAGCTATAAATCTGGCAATAGTATGTGTCCTACAGTGTGTTTTGGCACTGGTATTTAATTATAATAATGCAGCGGAATTATGGTCAGGACGAGTATTTGGAGGGGAAGCCTATATGGGGGCAGACACAGATGATCGTCTCCATGGAATAGGATGTGCGCTTGATGTTGCTGGATTTAGATTTGCCGCTGTTCTTATCATGCTTTCTTTTCTTGTGTATATTGAGGCTGAACGAAGCAGAGAATGGCGAGTGGCTTTATATCTTGGCATGATGGCAATAATAACGGTCGTTGGAGATATGATATCCCGGTCTACTGTCATAGGATTAGGCCTGAGTATGGGACTGTTTGCTATTGTTGCATTTAAGGGTGGTATAGGGAAAATATTATTAAAAGAGATAACGTTACTGATAATTCTGATTATCCCGATAATCATATATTTCTATAATTCTAATGATGTGTTTCGTGATGATTTGAGATTTGGTTTTGAAGGTTTCTTCTCTTTATTTGAGAGTGGAAGATGGGAATCAAATTCCAACGAGATATTGAAGAATATGTGGATATGGCCAGATAATGCTAAAACTTGGCTTATAGGAGACGGCTATGCCGCAAATCCATGTGATTCCAGTCTGCCTTCATATGATCCTTATTATATAGGACCGACATATCATGGATTTTATATGGGGACTGATATCGGATATTGCCGCTTTGTTTTTTTCTTTGGCCTTATAGGTTTAACTTGTATCATCGGTTTAATTACAGAAGCTGCATTGATATGTATCAACAGATTTCCTCATTGGAAATTAATGTTCTGGATGATTCTTGTCTTGAATTTTATAGAATGGATGAAAGTCTCGACGGATTTGTTTATGGTATTTGCCATATTTCTATGTATATATCCTGAGGAAAATACTACTTACATATCTGAAAACAAATCAGACAAGATAGTCTGATAATATGAGATAACCGCATATTATGAAGATTGTCTATTGCCATTGCTCGGTGTATAATCCCGGGGGGATGGAGAGGGTGCTGCTCAATAAGGTGCGCTGGTTGAGCGAACGGCTCGGGTGGGAGGTGATTGTCGTCACCACCGATCAGCAGGGACGACCGCCATTTTACGGATTTCCCGCGGAGGTGCGTTTCTATGACCTGGGCATCAATTATTCTCTGGATAATACGTTGCCGACACTTAGGCGGATTCCTTCATATTTGTGTAAACGCCGTTTACATCGCCGCCGTCTTTCGGAGTTGCTTATGAGAGAGAGACCTGATGTGACTGTTTCGCTTTATCCGTCGGAGTCATCGTTTATTCCCGACATAAAGGATGGCAGCCGTAAGGTGCTCGAACTTCATTTCAACCGCTATTTTCGTCTTCAGTATGGCCGTAGCGGACTTGCGGGACTTATTGACCGTCTGCGTTGTCGTCAGGATGTGGCGTTGGCTTCTCGTTTTGACCGTTTTGTTGTGCTGACTGAGGAGGATAAGGGTTATTGGGGCGATATGTCTAACATTTCAGTGATACCAAATGCGGCTCTTCCGATGCCGGAGGCCAGTGATTGCAACTCTAAGCGCGTAATCGCAGTGGGGCGTCTTGACTATCAGAAAGGTTTTGATCGTCTTGTCGATATCTGGGACAGGGTGTGTCGTGACAGCCGGGCCGATGGTTGGCGTCTTGATATTTTCGGTCAGGGCGAGTGGCAGGCTATGCTGGAGGGTATGATTGCTGACAGGGGGCTGTCGGGTCGGATGGCTGTAAATGCTCCGACTTGTAACATTGCGTCGGAATATGCCGCAAGTTCGATACTTGCCATGACATCTCACTACGAGGGATTCCCTATGGTGATGATCGAGGCTATGTCGGCCGGATTGCCGGTGGTGACATTTGACTACAAGTGCGGACCGAGGGATATTATCACTTCTGGCAAGGACGGTGTGATAGTGGCAGATGGTGATAACAATGCGTTTGCTGAGTCTCTGCTGATGTTGATTGCTGACGCTGATTTGCGCAGGGCGATGGGGCGAAATGCCGTGGAGGTGACGGACAGGTATTCCGAGGACAGGGTTATGGGCATGTGGGCCGATCTATTCGGACAAATTGTAAAAGAATGAGTGTAAAAGGACGTATTGTTCAGATCAATCCCGTGGTGCGTACCAACACTTCGACCGGGCGTATCATGCAGGAGATAGGTTCGCTGGCTGAAAGTAACGGTTGGCTTAACTGGTGTGCTTACAGTAAGGGGCGTGATGGTGAGCGTGAATATGTGACTGAGACTATAGCTGTCGGAGACCGCTGGAGTGTCGCAGCCCACGGAGTGCTTACCCGTCTGTTTGACCGTCACGGTCTGGGATCGGCCGGGGCTACACGCAAGTTTGTAAAGCGGCTTAAAGAAATCAATCCTGACATAATACATATACATAATATCCACGGTTATTTTCTGAATTATCCGTTGCTTTTCGAGTATCTGCGTGAGAGCGATGTCAAGGTAGTCTGGACTGTTCATGACTGCTGGCTATACACAGGACATTGCTATTATTATTCGGCGGCAGGGTGTGACAAGTGGCAGGCCGGATGTGGTGACTGCCCGCAGCGCGGGGCGTTTCCCCGGAGCTTGTTTGTAGATCGTTCGCGCCGTAATTTTTCAGACAAAAAGAGTGCGTTCATGTCAATACCGCGTGACCGTATGGTGATAGTGCCGGTGTCGGAGTGGATGCGCGAAGAGATGTCGAAATCTTTTTTCAGGGATTCACGTTTTGAGGTAATCCATAATGGTATTGACACATCGGTGTTTCATCCCTGTGAGGGTCTGGAGATGCATCGCCATCTTGGTGTCGGGGCCGATAAAAAAATCATACTCGGCCTTGCGAGTATTTGGAGCAAGGAAAAGGGGCTTGATGATTTCATCAAACTTTCACGACTTATAGGACCGGATGAGGTGATTGTTCTTGTGGGTGTGGACGATAAGACTGCCCGACAGCTTCCGGACTCAATCCGCAGTATTCGTCGTACGGAGAATATAGAGATGCTTGCACAGCTCTATTCGGAGGCGACAGCGTTTGTCAATCCCACCTGGCAGGATAATTACCCGACTGTCAATCTCGAGGCCATATCATGCGGCACACCGGTGGTGACATATCGTACCGGCGGTAGCATCGAGTCGGTGACCGATGTGACCGGGAGGGTTGTGGAGCAGGGTGACGTGGCAGGTTTGCTCGCTGCGGTAAGGGAAATTGAATCGCTCGGTGCCGATTGTTTCAGACATCCCTGTCGTGACTATGCGCTTGCCAATTTCAGAAAAGAGGACAGGTATCGCGACTATCTGCGTCTTTATGAAAATCTGTTAAAATGATTATTGTCAGATGAAAATACTTCAGATCGGTAAATTTTATCCGATAATGGGTGGTGTTGAGAAGGTCATGTATGACCTTACGTCCGGACTATCGTCAAGAGGCATCAAGTGTGACATGCTGTGTGCCTCGGCTGACAACACGTCAAGGATAATCAGACTCAACAGTCATGGACGTGTGATTACCACGCGCACGTTACTCAAGGCCAACAGTACGATGATCTCGCCCGAGATGGTCACGCTGCTGCGCGGCATAGCCTCAGACTATGATATCATACATATACATCATCCTGATCCTATGGCGGCATTGGCGTTGTATATGAGTGGATATAAGGGTCGGGTAGTGCTTCACTGGCACTCCGACATCCTGCGCCAGCGTATGTTGCTGCATGCGTATCGTCCGTTTCAAAACTGGCTTCTGCGTAGGGCCGATCGTGTGATATGCACGTCGCCAAACTATGCTGATGGTTCGAGCGCGCTGGGCAGGGCCTATAACAAGCTGTCATGTGTGCCTATCGGAGTTGCCCCTGTGATACCCGACGTGGAGAAAGTAAGAGAGCTCCGCGAGACCCTCGACGGGCGTCATGTGATATTCTCACTCGGACGGCTGGTGCCTTACAAGGGATTTGACAATCTTATACTTGCCGCCCGTCATTTGCCCGACAATTTCCTGACTGTAATAGCCGGGGCGGGCCCGTTGGAAGGCAGGCTAAGGGGCCTTATTGCCACTAACGGTCTACAGCACAAAGTAAAAATGCTCGGTCGCATAAGCGACAGCGAGCGTAATGCCTGGATGGGCGTGGCGTCGGTATTTTGTTTGCCGTCGGTGGAGAAAACCGAGGCTTACGGAATTGTGCTTATCGAGGCCATGTCGACAGGACTGCCTGTGGTGACTACCAAAATACCGGGTTCGGGTACCTCATGGGTCAATGCTCACGGTGTCTCGGGGCTGAATGTAAGCTGTGGCAATCCCGAAGAGCTCGCCGAGGCTTTGACCGAGGTTATAAGGGTCGAGAATGAGACCGGAAGCTATGGCCGTAATGCCCGTGACCGTTGGGAGAAACTCTTTACGGTGGAGACTTCCATTGACAATGTGTCCTATATCTATCGCCAGCTTTTGGAGTCGCGGTAACAATATCCCGGAGTCAAGACTACCTTAATCATAAAACGCACTTATTCCAATCATTATCAGTTTAGTACAATGAGAATCGACAATTATCCCACTTTTCAGCCCCAGTTTAGGAGCAAAGATGAGAATATGCTCTGTGGCTTTGACATCGAGGCACTGGACATGAGTGGAGCGACTAACGTCAGGGATTATCGGCTTTCGGCCGGTCAGAAAACCGTTAAACGTGTTTTTGACATCCTTATATCACTTGCGGGAGTTGTAATATTCCTGCCTATAATCATTCTGATCGCTCTGGCAATATGGCTGGACGACTATCACAATCCGATATTTTCACAAAAACGTGTAGGGCTCGGCGGCAAAGTGTTCACCATATATAAATTCCGCTCCATGCGCATCGACTCGGAGAGCGACGGAGTCCCACGTTTGTGTGAAGAGAACGATTCGCGTCTTACACGCGTGGGTGCGTTTCTGCGCAATCATCATCTTGATGAGTTTCCGCAGTTGTGGAATGTACTCAAAGGCGACATGAGTGTGGTAGGTCCGCGTCCCGAACGTCCCTATTTCACTAAAAAAATCATGGAAGAGTATCCCGACTATCGCATGCTTTTCACCCTGCGCCCGGGGTTGTTCTCTGAGGCCACATTATACAACGGCTACACCGACACCATCCGGCAGATGGTCAGGCGTGCCGAGATGGACCTTGATTATCTCAAGAACTACTCGCTGGCTGTCGATATAAAAATTATCTACAAGACCACGATGTCGATAATCTGCGGTAAAAAGTTTTGAAGCAAATGAAACTTAAAGCTAATCTGAAGTTACGTAAAGTCGGCAGAAACTATATGCTTGTCGATGTCTCTGATGCAGATGCCAATATCACAGATGTATATACACTCAATGAAACGGCTGCATTTGTGTGGAACGCGGCAGCCGAGCATGGCGTGCATGCCGAGACTCTTGCATCGCTCGTGTGCGAGGAGTATGATGTGAGTAACGACATCGCTCTATCCGACATCAAGTCAATCCTACAGACATGGCGTCTGTCAGGACTGATAGTCGACTGACCGACCCCGGCTCCTGCGTCATAAAGACACAATTTTACACAATTAATGCAATACCCGACCATATATAATTCACCTGCCGAGGAGGCTTTCATGGCTCTGGTGAGAAGCGGGCTTAGAGATACAGTCCCGGCTGAGAGCCTTTTTGAATCGCTCGGTGCGGACGAGTGGGAGGATATCTACAGCATGGCGCGTCGCCAGACCGTATGTGGCATCTGCTATGCCGCCTTCTGCCGGCTTCCCGACCGATTGCTGCCACCTCACACGCTGCTCACCCGATGGGTGGCGCGGGTCGATGCGATAGAGACGGCCAATAGAGCCATGGCCCTCGCCGCCGCCTCGCTTATCGCGACTTTACGCCAAGCAGGTCTGCATCCGGTGGTGCAGAAAGGTCTCTCTGTAGCGCGTCACTATCCCAATCCCGAGTTACGCGAGTGTGGCGACATCGACTTATGGCTTCCGGGCTCTGAGTTTGACAAGGCAAAGACAGTCGTAAGCCCGTCCGTCGGGCTCAAGCACAACCCTGACGGTAGCGTATCGTTCAGCTATTGCGGATTTGTAGTCGAGCTTCACCGTCAGCTTATCAATGTCAGCAGCCCGATGAATTCGCAAGATCTCGACTCGTTCACCAGAAGAGTGTGTGTGGCCGAGGTCAGTCATGATGACCGGCTCCCCTCGCCGCCACCGCTGTTTGAACTGTTGCTCGTCTCGGTTCACATCATGCGTCATGCGTTCGGCACCGGGGTAGGGTTGCGCCAGATATGCGACTACTATTGTGCGGTCAAAGCACTGCGCGGCTCATATGATTCCGACAAATTTGAAAGAGCATGTCGCCTCACAGGCATATCGAAATGGATAGAGATACTCAACGGATTTCTTGTGAGATACCTCGACATTCCGGCCGAAGAGCTGCCATCATCGGGATTTAAAGGGAAAAACAACGTGTCGCCCGACGTCTTGATGCGCATCATAAGAGAAGGTGGCAATTTCGGACTCCATCAGCAGGAGTCGGGTATTTGCGACAAACCGCGTGCCAAGGGCAAGATGCACACTCTTGTGATGTTTTTCAGAAGGAGTCGTTTTGCCGCCTCAGTAGCCCCCTCCGAGGCCTTCTGGTGTTTTGTCAGACTGCTTTTAGGTCAGTTGCGATGAATTAACACTTGTGACGATGGATTTTACCTTAGATATAGGCGGACTGTATATGAGCATCAAGGGCACACCCTGGTCGCTCGCCACTCTTCCGCCCAACTTCCGCCCGTTTCTCAGCACTGCCGGGCTTATGCGCGGTGACGGTGCTGTGATGAAGATAGAGCATACGGCTGTCAAGCCATCGCTCCAAGGGCTCAGACCACTGTCGACATCGTGCAACGACATCGGCCGGGCCTCACTCTATCACGACGGTGACCGTTGGCTTGTGTCGCTCATCCCGGGTCACGGACAGCCTCCGCGCGTCATGGCCATTGACCGTGACCTGCGCCATGCCAGTGTCAGTCTGCAGAGCGACGACCCCTATGCCGGATTTGTCATCGACTCCATGGCCCGTATACTCTTTTCACAATATGCCGCCTCGTGCGGCTCGCTGATGCTGCATGCCTCAGTCGTGGAGAGCGACGGCCGCGCTTATCTTTTCATGGGCAAGAGCGGCACTGGCAAGAGTACCCACTCGCGGCTGTGGCTCGACAATTTCAGCGGTTGCTCATTGCTCAACGATGACTGTCCGCTTGTGACCGCCTCAGGCGATGAAGCCTTTCAGGCCTGTGGCACTCCTTGGAGCGGCAAGACCCCCTGCTGGCGCAACGCCCGCTATGAAGTGGGAGGCATAGCGCGTATCAGACGTGCCTCCGTTAACCGTTTCATCCCGACCGAAGGTATCGAGGCCTTTGTGTCATTTATCCCCGGCATGTCGGTTATGACCTCCGACCGCGAACTTTATTCCGACGCCTCGTCGACAGCCCTGCGTCTGCTGGGCAGTGTCACCACCGGCATACTCGAATGTCGCCCCGATGCGGAGGCCGCCGCCGTGTGTCGCCGCGCGTTTGGCATTATATAAATCAGACCATCCAATAATATAATTCACATATGCATATGAAAGTAACAAGACCAATCATGGCTGCGTTTGCATCTCTGCTTCTGCTCACTGCGATGAGCGGCTGCAAGTCGCAGAAAGACTATCTCTATCTCTCTGACATGACTGACGATCAAGGCTATGCCATAACCCACCGTTATCAGCCCCGCATACAGCGTGACGACCGTCTGGAGATTACCGTAAGCTGTAAAAATTCCGAACTCGCCATGCCTTTCAACGTGACATCCGGTTCGGTCAAGGTGACCGAGGGCGGCAAAGTGTCGGGCAACGTCAACGAGCAGTATTACAGGGTCGACAACGAGGGAGATATCAATTTTCCCGTGCTTGGCAAGCTCTATGTGGCCGGACTGACGCTCACCGAGGCTTCCGACATGATACGTCAGCGCATCATCGACGGAAATTACATCAAAGACCCCATCGTCACGATGGAGTTTAAAAACTTTCATTACACGGTGCTCGGCGCGGCCAACGGCAACGGCACTCACACATGTGACGGTGACCGCATCACTATCCTCGAGGCCATAGCCCAGGCCGGCGACCTCGCAAGTAATGCCGACCTCGGCAAGATAGCCGTAATCAGGGAGGAAGGCAACACGCGCAAGGTCTATACCGTCGACATACGCAAGTCGGACATCTTCAATTCGCCGGCGTTTTATCTTGCTCAGAACGACATCATTTATGTACGCCCCAAAAAACCCAAGAGCGAGGAGAAGACCAACTTCCTCCAGTGGCTCACCGTCGCGCTCTCCATTGTCACAGCCACCACATCAGTAATCTGGGTAACAAAGTGAGTTAGCTTTCGGCTAAAGGTTATGTGGTTATAAGGTTATAAGGTTATAAGGTTATGGGGGCGGTTATGCGGCCCGCGGGTCGGCGATTGCCGACCGATGACTGTCCGGCTGCAGCTCCCGAGCGTCAGTGACATAAGTCACAGGCTTGAGCCTTGACATTATAACCTTTAAACTCTGACCCTTAAACTTCGCATCACTTTTAGCCGCCGACTAAGTATCGCAAGCTAAATACCCACCTTATAACCTTATAACCTTTAGCCGCAGGCTAAGTATCACAGGCTAAGCACCCACCTCATAACCTTATAACCTCATAACCTTTAGCCGCAGGCTAAGTAAAAAAACATACAATGTCAATAGAAAATCAGTCGAGACAGCCTAAGGGCCCCAATCTTATCGACATACTTCTTTATCTGCTCTCCAAGTGGCCGTGGTATGTGGCATCGCTTGCCTTGTGTCTGGCATTTGCGTGGTATCATTACGCCACCGCCCCTATGGTGTTTTTCGCGCAGACCAAGGTTATAATCAAAGACCCCTCCAACAAGACGTCGACCGGCGGTTTTGACCGTTACGAAAACTCCATCAACCGCGTCAACGTAACCAATGAAATCCTCCAGTTCCGCTCCAAGCGGTTGCTGCAGGAGGTAGTGGCCCGCACACGAGCCGATGTGCGCTACTTCACCCGCGAGGGGCTGCGCAATGTCAATATATATGGCGAGTCGCCTGTCGAGGTGATATTTCCCTCCATCCGTCCGTCGGCCTCCTTCACGCTCTCGCTTACGCCGGTCGACTCCGTGTGCGCGCGCCTCTCGCTCCGTCAGGGCGAGAAAGAGAAAGACCTGCGCCTCGCCTATGGCAAGCTCTACAAGGTCAACGGTCAGCAGATCATGGTCCAGAAGACCGAGTCCATGTCGCCCTCATGGTATGGCCGCGAGATCAAGATAGTCAAAGTGCCCGAGCTTCAGGCCGTCAACGAGCTTGTGAGCAATCTGGGCATACGCCAGGAGGAGAAGGACGGTACAATCATCAACATCGCCGTCACCTCCGGCTCAAAGGAACTCGACATCGATATTCTCAACACAATCATAGAGGTCTACAACCAGGAGTCTATCAATGATAAAAACCAGGTGGCTGTCAACACGGCCAACTTCATCAACGAGCGTCTGCGCATCATAGGCAGCGAGCTCGGCGGTGTCGAAAACGAACTCGAGGCCTATCGACGCGACAATCAGGTGGTCGACATCGGCTCCATGACCTCGCGTTACATGGGCGAGTCGGCCCGCTACAACGCCGATGCTCTCCTGTATGACACACAGTTGCGCATAGCCATGTTTATCAAGGAATATCTCACCGATCCGGCGCGCAACAATGACCTCATACCCACCAATCTCGGCATCAACGACCAGTCGATAGAGAGCCAGATATCACACTATAACTCTGTCAAGCTCCAGCGCGACCGACTCATCGACGAGAGCTCCGAGGCCAACCCGGTCATCGAGGAGTTGACAAACACCATGCAGGTGTTGCGCAAAAACATCCTCAGCGGTGTCGACAACATCATTGTCTCCTTTCAGGTCAAGCGCAGCGACGCACGCGGCTATGAAAGCGCGGCCGAGTCGCGCATAGCCTCCATACCGCGCAAGGAGAGGGAGATACTCTCCATCGAGCGTCAGCAGAAGATCAAGGAGTCGCTCTATCTCTTCCTGCTCAACCGCCGCGAGGAGAACGCTCTCTCCCAGGCCATGGCCGACAACAATGCACGCATTATCGACGGGCCCGAAGGCAGTGTGGCCATGATCTCGCCCCAGCGCAACCGCATACTCGCCCTCGGCCTCATGGCCGGCCTCTTCGTGCCTACCGTGGTGCTGCTCGTGCTCTCGTTCATGAACACCCGCGTGCGCGGACGCCGCGACATCAAGGAGATGATCTCGGTGCCGTTTCTCGGCGAGGTGCCCTACAACAAGGAGCTCAACCGCCGACGTCCCATCACACAGAGCCGCAAAGCCTATGAGGGCCGCCAGGCGTTCATGAAGTCACTCATCGACGATGCCTTCCGCATAGTGCTGGCCAACATCACCATGATGACCAAAGCCTCGGGCCGCGACGCCAAGGTGTTGATGACTACATCATTTCGCGAGAGTGCCGGCAAGACCTTCTCGGCCATCAACATGGCCGAAGCCCTGGCAGCCGGAGGCAAGCGCGTGGCCCTTGTCGACGTCGACATACGCAAGGGCACACTGACTCACCGCGAGGGTATAGATCATATGCAGACAGGCATCACCAACTATCTCTATGACCCGGAGGTGACGCTCGACGACATCATCGTGAGACGTGACGGACGCCCCGACGTGGTGCCCTCGGGCGTGGTGCCCCCCAATCCCGTGGAGCTGCTCAACAGCCCCCGTTTCGACAAGCTCTTCGAGGAGCTGCGCCATCGCTATGACTACATCATAGTCGACTCAGTGCCTGTCGGCATGGTGGCCGACGCTACCATCAGCAGCCGCGTGGCCGACATAACCCTCTTCATCGTGCGCGTGGGCTCGCTCGACCGCCGTCAGTTGCCCGAGATACAGTCGCTCTACGATGACGGCTCGCTCGGCAACCTCGCCATCATACTCAACGGCGCGGAGCTTAACAGCGGTTATGGCTACGGTTACGGCTATGGCTATGGCTACAAACACAAGAAACGCCGCCGCTTCCGTCTCTTCTGAGGCTACCGGTCGACACAATGCTTACTACATATCATTATAAATAACCTAAAACCATTTAACAATCATGAAAGGTAAAAAATTTTATGAACAGCCCGCGACTGCGGTAACCCGCGTGGAGCTCGAAAGCTCCATCTGCGGAGGCTCGGTCCAGTTTGGCGAAGATGACAGCCAATCAAAGGGAGTAGACATTTCCGCACAAGGAGTTGCGGATACGAGCAACAATGATTTCTCTGCAAATCCCTGGCAGATTGATAATTAACCAACCAATCTCATATTTAACAAGCAGCTAATATGAATTACAAATTTATTATGGCATCAGCCTTTGTGCTCGCTTTGACGACTTCGTGCAGCGAGGACAGGATGGAGGTTACTACCCCCATAGCGGCAAAAGGTGATGATGTGGAATTTTCAATTGCATCACGGAGCCGCACGATGTATCAGGATGACTGGGATGCGACTGACGCCCAGTCAATATACTGGGGCAATTACATAAATACCCAAGAGGAAAAGATCAAGATTTACTGCAAGGCTGCGTCCAACCCAATCGCTGAATATGTGGTAAATCCGACTACAACCGGAAATTCAAATGTTGCCGAGTCAGTGGTAAAGGTCGGAGAGAAAGGCATACAGTGGGGCCCCGAAACATCTCCTCACAATTTTTATGCTTTCTACCCGGCCAGTGCTGCGGGTGGCGAATTTCTTAACGGTACCGACAATACCATTCGCGCCACGGTAGACCCCGGTCAGTCTCCTCTGTCCTATAAGGCTACTACAGCCGGAGGTAATCAGTTTAATGACCTCCAAGGAGTGCTCGGAAATAACAAGGCTGATAAGAATGATCAGACTACGATCTATGGTGAGCCTGATATGGCTGCTGCCATTATGGTTGCCAAGACAAAGATTTCCGATGCCCAGTGGGGGCAGATGGTGCCTCTGAATTTCCAGGTCCTGGCTGATGTGCTTGACATAACCATAAATGGTCCTGTAACCCCCAATACTCTTAATGGCAATGAGGCACAGGCATCACGAGATTATATCAATATTCAGACTGTGACCGTTGAGCCTATTGACGCGAGTGGTAATGTTGATGATACCAAGAAGATCTCAGGCACATTTGACCTTGATATGGAGAATGGTACAGTAAAGAATATTGATGGTAATTCATCTGTGCAGCTTCAGCTTTCACAGATTGTTGATGGTACTCAGATTTTCCCGACTCTATATATTCGTGTCAATACTGAAACTCCGAGTGTTGATGACATTGACCATCTTCGCCTTCGTGCATTTCTTATTCCCGGCCAGATTAAAAATCTGAATCAACTCCGCATACGTATTATGACCGACTGCGGTGAATATATTCAGAATCTTGGTGACAACGATATGGTCAGCGGTAAAATTCATCCTGTGAAACTTGGATATTTCCACGTGCGTGGTGCCGAGTTTGATTTTGCCCACTGGATCAGCCAGCTCGACCCCAATATCTATATTTCCGAGCTTTCAATCCCCGGAACATGGCACTCGTCAAGTTCAAATAATCAAGGTTCGGCTTCGCTTGCCGATCAGTACAATGCCGGTATCCGTGCTTTTGAGGTACACACTCTTGGTGGCACGATTCCTTACACTGATGTGAATTTCCAAACTCGGCTTACATCCAATAATGCAAGCACTATGGATTATTATGATGAGCATATGTATGAAAAGACGGGAAATCCCAATACCGTAGTCTCAGACGGAACGCAAAGTGGTATTGTGGGATCATTTACTCTAACAAATGCGACAGTCACACAGACTCGTACTACAACTTATCAGCAGATGCCGAAGGTGGCATTACGACTCTACCGTACAAGAAATGTGACATCAGCAACAGATAATCCATCCGAATCTTTCTCGGATGCTCTGATCTCTCTTGCCGAGACAATGAATAAGGAGGGCTTTATGTTCTTTGAATTTGGTTATGAGTGTCCTTATTCACGAAATGTTACTGTGCCGTGCCGGACTGTCACGATTACTGAAACCCGAACAAAAACAGGCCAAACTCTTAGTGGAAGCGGTAGTATTTTTAATATCACATGGGATACCAGTGGAGTATTCAGTGATGATGATCCGTGGACTTCTTCCGAACCGGTGGTAACATATACCGGCTCGATGACATTGACTACTGCTCAGGCATGGGTCGTTGCGGTAGAATCGTGTCTTGCTCGACTTGCGGCAGCAGATAATAAAACGACCGGAAAGAAGGTGCTTTATACAACCCCCGTAACAGCTAATACAACGATTAGGGATGTTCAGGGCCAGGTAATTGTAAAGATAAATACCAATGATACTAACAATAATGAGAACGAGGGTTTCGGTTGGACAGGCAATACTCCTGCATTGTTCTCTCGTTGGATGAATGGTAGTGGTGCACAACCTCTTACTGTCAATCTGCAATGGGGTAAACCTGTCGCACCTTATGGCGATGGTGCTACTGGGCCGACAACCGACTTGAGATGGTGCTATACCGAGCTTGAAATGGTAAGTAACAGTTCAGTACTTCAAGATCGTAAAAAAGCCATTGATGCTATGAATGCTATTGCATATCAGAACTATCAGGGCGGCTTGCACCGCACTTTCTATGAGTGTGCGATTGGCGGTTACTATGTGTCCAATAATGTCAGCGGCTGTCAGAATCTTGCCCAAGAGCTTAACCCTTACCTTCTTACAGCAATTTCAAAACCAGACCGTATGCCTTGTCCTCTGGGCCTTGTATTTATGAATTATGCTATCCCGCCCACCGGAGAGGAAGACAAATATAAATCGGCCGACCTGATTCGCGCTATCATCAACAACAATGCAGCATTCATGCTCAACCGTGCATCGGGCAACAGTGCCACTCCGTCGAGCAATGTGCAGGACAATACCAATTCATCATTTTCTAATAGCAAAAACGGACTCAGTCCTCTGAAATAATCATTAATCTATCGGGTCACGGCTCCCGTGAATACAGACTCCGTCGGAGTTGTGACCCGATTCTTACCTACCAATAATACCAGTAGATGAAGAATCTAAAATATATCACATTATGCTCGGCAATGACGGTTGCATTTATCTCATGCGACAAAACTGACGAGATGTCAAGTAACGTATGCGGCAATGCCACTACTATCATAGCCAATATAAACGAAACGTCTGATAATTCGCGTACAGCAATTGATCCTACAACCTATACCGGCGGTCATGTCGGAATATTATGGATGCCCGGAGATGCCATAGGCGTCTATGGCAACGGTGTCAATAACAAAAAATTTACATCAAACTCAACGCAGCCTTTAGGTCGCACGACATTTACGGGAGACTGTGATGCTCCACTGTTGGCCTATTATCCTTATAGCCCTGATAATGATGCATGTCAGTCCACTGCGGTAAAAGGTGCATTACCGTCAGTTCAGCATTACGACTCGCAGACACGACGCATAGAGGGAGACTATAAGTATGGTATTCCTCGAGAGGGTGCTGATAACGAGTTTGATTTCAATCACATATTTTCACTACTGTGTGTCAATGTCAATGTCACAGGGACAACGATTGAAAACGAGACTCTCAGAAGTGTGACAATTGAACTGCCGTCACAACGAGTGTTGGCCGGAGATTTTACATTCGATTTGAATAACGGCAAGTATAGTTTTACAGGTGATATGTCCAATAGCGTGACACTCTTATGGACAGATACGCCGAAATTGGAACCCGGCAAGACATATAGCGCATATATGACGTGTGCTCCAGATTTCAAGGAAGACGATGAAGTAAAGATAATCGTGACCACAGACAAACATACTGCTACAGTCACCAAACATATAGCATATGACTTTGAGTCCAATTCGGTATATACATTCAATGTTGACCTTAGTCTCTTTGGTGACGATGTTGTGATAGATGAGATACCTGTCGAACCGGAAGAAGAGACTGCCAACTGCTATATGGTTACTTCGGCCGGTGTTCATGACTTTAAGGCTACGGTGATAGGCAATGGTCAGAAAGGCATTATCCCCGGAGCAGGATTTCACACGGATGACGCGACAATAGCTCCTCGCTCGGCGAGCCTGTTGTGGGAGGATGTGCAGGGATTTATTTCAGATATTGAATTGCGTGACGGACGTGTGTATTATACCACAACCGGTAATGTTGGCAATGCGGTAATTGCAGTTTACAGCGGTGCTGATGCGACTGGTGATATACTTTGGAGCTGGCATATATGGGGTGTTGGAGACACACTCCCTAATGATGTAGAATTAACTAATTATAAAGGACACAAGTACACGGTAATGAGTCGCAATCTTGGAGACCGCTCCGATAAGTCTGCATATGGTGTTCTATATCAGTGGGGGCGCAAGGATCCTGTATCTTCCGACTCAATAATATATGTGAATGGCCAGGAAATAACAACTGATGATGCCACCACACGCTATTATCGATTTATCAATCGTTTTACATCGGCCGATAGTGGCAAAGCTACAATAGAATATGGTGTGCGTAATCCTATGCAGATGACTACGATTGAAAGCAGTGATGATTGGCTCAATATTGAGAATCTTTACTTGTGGGGAAATACCAATTTTGCCGTAGAGCAGGCGTCGGATGAGAAAAGTTTCACGGATGTAAAGACTATCTATGACCCGTCACCTGTCGGCTATCGTGTGGCCAATAGCCAGACCTTCACTTATTTTGTAAAAAATGAGGACGGAAGTAACGCCAGTGCCGTCAATGCGGCCCGTCTTGATCGTCTGAACTATATTAAATATGACAACGGTTACTATTTCAAGGCCAATGAGTCTGATTCCGAAGGCATTTGGTTTCCGCAAAACGGTGCCCGAGACGGATATTATTTGCCTGTGACAACATATACAGGCAGCGGCAAGAAACGAGTATACTTTTCAAGTGTGACTAAAACAGGCCGATATTGGTACAGTAATCCTGCCGATCCGAAAAGTGGAAAGCGCAGAGCGTTGTGCATTAGCATGTCGTCTTATGTGGAAAATAATAATTCTAATATTTCCAATAGTTACAATCAGGTTCAAGTTAACAAGATTCTGAAACGTAGCTCTGCTCTTGCGGTAAGATGCGTAAGAGAGTAGGGGACACAACATATATGACATTTGATTCTTTCAACTATTATAATTATAAACCAAATGAAAAAGTACATTTTGACTGCTGCGGTTTCGCTCGTCGCTACGGGCGTGTATGCGCAGAGTGTGGATGAGGCCATGGTGGCCGAGTCTTACACCGAGACCATTACGGAGATGAAGATCGACTTCAAGAGCAACTGGTTTATCAGTGCCGGAGTCGGTGGTCAGGTATTCTTTGGCGACCATGACCGTCAGGCCTCGTTTGGCGACCGTCTGTCACCGGCTCTCGACATCGCCGTGGGCAAGTGGTTTTCACCCTCGATAGGAGTGCGCCTCATGTATAGCGGACTGTCGGGCAAAGGTGCCACCCAGACCTGGGGCGACCCCAACGGCGGTATCTACAATACCGGCAAGGAGGTCCCCGGCAAGTATACCAATCCTTACGGATTTCTGTGCCAGCAGAAGTTTAATTTCTTCACCCTGCATGCCGACATGATGTTTGACCTGACCAATATCATTGGCGGCTACAAGCCCACACGAGTGTATGGCTGTGCCCCCTATATCGGTGTAGGCTGGGGCCATGTATATGACAATCCCCATCAGAACACTGTGATAGGTAATGTGGGTGTGTTCAACATGTTTCACGTAGGCAAGGCCATCGATATCAATCTCGACCTGCGCGCGATGATTACCAACGATGACCTTGACGGAGAGCTCGGACGTCGCACTTTTGACGCCATGCTGAGCGTGACAGCCGGCGTGACATATCGTTTCGCACCACGTGGCTGGAAGACCCGTGTGCTCAAAGTGGTGGAGTATGACAATGCGGCTGTCAATGACCTGCGCCGTCAGGTGGCCGAACTTATCGCCGCCAATGAGAAACTCGAGCGTGAGAAGGCTGGCCAGATCGTGCAGCACAACACTGTGGTCAATGCCAACGGCAATTATCTCATCTACTTCCCCATCAATGTCAGCTCGCTGTCAAACGCTGACCGCGCACAGCTCGAAATGGTGGCCGAGATGATCAGAAAGTCTGACAGTAAATCGCGCTTCTCGGTGATCGGTTATGCCGACAAGGCTACCGGCAATGCCGAGATCAATGAGGTGTTGAGCCGTGAGCGTGCACAGTCAGTAAGAGGCTATCTTGTAAACGAATTTGGCATCGCTGCCGATCGCCTCGATGTATCTTGGAGTGGAGGCGTAGGCAACATGTTCTTCGATGACCCCTCGCTGAGCCGAGTGGTTATCATTACCGCAACAAAGTAAAACCCATCATAAGTTAGGTTTTATTTTGATTATTGGAAGGTGCGGCATTCTTCCCCGGGAGGGGCGGGGTGCCGCTTTTCTTTTGTATCCCCCTTTTGTATCTGTGAATTTTGTTGTACTTTTGTATTATGGCAAAGTTTCAGGTCAATATATTGGGCTGCGGGTCGGCTACACCGTCGGCGCGCCATCAGCCTTCGTGTCAGGTGGTGGACTTCCGCGACAAACTGTTTATGATAGATTGTGGTGAGGGTGCACAGTCGTCGTTCCGGCGTATGGGGCTGAAGTTTTCGCGTCTGGGCCACATTTTTATCTCGCATCTTCATGGCGACCATGTGTTCGGGTTGCCGGGGCTGCTGTCGACCATGTCGCTCCACGGTGTGCAGGGTAAGGTGACGATACACGTGTTTCGCGAAGGTGCTGCATTGCTGAAATCGTGGATGGATTTTTTCAACCGCCAGAGCTCGTTTGAGATAGTCTATGACATCATCAATCCGGGCGAACGGAGGGTGATATATGAAGATTCGGGGCTGACTGTCGAGACTTTTCCGCTCTATCACCGCATAGCCTGTACGGGTTTTTTGTTTCGCGAGAAGCCCAAGATGCGTCATCTCAGAGGAGATATGGTGAAGTTTTATTCCATACCTGTATCTCAGTTGGCTTCAATCAAGCAGGGGGCCGACTATGTGACTCCCGATGGTACGGTCATAGCCAACGAGCGTCTGACCACACCTCCTGACCCGAGCGTAAGCTATGCCTATTGCAGCGACACGATGTATGACCCCCATGTGGCGGCCGACATCCGAGGTGTCGACACGGTGTATCACGAGGCTACCTATCATTCGTCGCTTGAGGCTACGGCTTTTCAGCGCGGCCATTCGACGGCGCGTCAGGCTGCCGAGATCGCGCGCGAGGCCGGTGCGGGGAGGCTTGTCATCGGTCATTTCTCCAAGCGTTATCTGCAAGGCGAGCAACCCCTCCTTGACGAAGCTGTGGAGGTGTTTCCCGCCACGGTGCTTGCCAACGAGGGGTTGCGCATAGATCTATTGTGAAAATTTCAGAATATCAGTCGTAGCTCGAGAGGAATGTGCCGTCCTGAGTGAAGATTAGCTCCAGACGGTTGGTGAGGTCCACTTCGTAGCCCGAGGGGATGATGCGTTCTATCTCGTTGATAGCCGCGCCGGGATAGTAGCCCGAGACGTATTGGTCAATGGCCGGAAGCACTATGCCTGTCGGGATGGCTTTGCCTTTGGGGGCTGAGACATCGGTCCAGAGACCTGTGGCATCAAACTCTACTTCGGCTCCGTCGGTAAACTCGACGTCATAGGCCGTGGTGGCGACAGTGCCTTCGCGGTCGATCTTAAGAATTTTCGTTCCGGGATAATATTTGGCGATGAACTCACGGGCTGTGTCCGGAAGTTCTGACAGTCGGATTGAGGCGTCGTAACGGTCGTCGCTGTCGTGGTCGGTCGAACAGCCCCACGCCATCACAGCTACGACGCTCATCATCATGGATATAAACACCTTTTTCATAACTGAGAGAATTAAAGTTTAATGTAAGACGCCGTGGGGTGGGCGATTGTTCGATAATAATTCGGCCGATTTTACAATTTAAGGGGGCCGGGAGCGTTAATTATTTGTAAAGTCATGTCATAACGGATGAAACGTATTAAACGCATATCGCATATATCCTATATATTATATGTATTGGCCCTCGGGCTGGTCATGAGCTCGTGTAACGGGGCTAAGATGAGTGTGGCCGACGAGCAGATGGAGCGCGGAGAGTATTTTGACGCGGCCAAGACTTACAGGAAGATTTACAATAAACTCAAGCCTCGCGAGCAGCGTGCGCAGCGCGCGGAGGTGGCATACAAGATGGCCGAGTGCCACCGTCGGCTTGGACAGGATGCCCGCGCCGCGGCTGCCTATCAGAATGCTCTGCGTTATGGTTATCCCGACAGTTCGATAGTGTTGCGTCTGGCCCAGTCGCTCCACGGGCAGGGGGCCTATCCGCAGGCCATCAAGGCTTATGAGGAGTATCTCGCGCTGTACCCGACCGACAGTAACGCGGAGCGACAACTGGCCGGTGCGCGCAAGGCTGCCGAGCTGAAGAAAAATAAGACGCGATATGTGGTGCGCAACGCCACTCTGTTCAACTCGCGCCGCTCGGACTTCGCGCCGATGTTTAACGGCGATGTGCTCTATTTTACCACTACCAACGAGAAAGTCAAGGGCACGGCCCGCAGTGAGATTACGGGCATGAAGCGCGGCGACATATGGATGGCGCGCAAAAACGAGCTTGGAGCATGGCAGCGACCCGAGCCGGTGGAGGGTGAGCTTAACTCGGAGTGGGACGAGGGGATATGCTCTTTCTCGCCCGACGGTTCGACGATGTATCTCACTCGGGCCATACGCAAGCCGTCGTCCAACACGGGCACGGAGATCTACACCTCGCGTCGCTCTGATGCGCAGTGGAGCGCGCCTGTCAAGCTGGAGATTACGGCCGACACATTGTCGTCATACGGACATCCGGCGGTGAGCCCGTCGGGCGAGTGGCTCTATTTCTCCTCCGATATGCCCGGATGCGGGGGCAAAGACCTGTGGCGTATCAATCTGCACGAGCGGGCCGGCAGTCTCGAAAATCTCGGCGAGGCTATCAATACGCCGGGCGATGAGGTGTTTCCCTATATGCTTACCGATTCGATAATGATGTTTGCCTCCGACGGACATCCCGGCCTGGGTGGGCTCGATATATTCCGTGCCACGCTCACCCCGTCGGGCGGCTGGCTCGTTGAGAACATGGGCGCACCGATTAATTCGGAGGGCGACGATTTCGGCATCACTTATGCCTCGCCCTCACGCGAGTCGGGCTATTTCAGTTCCAACCGCGGCGACGGCCGAGGCTATGACCACATATATTCTTTCGATCTTCCTGACCTGAAAGTGCAGATTTCGGGCTGGGTGCTTGACAAGGACGAGGAGCCGGTGGCCAATGCCATCATACGTATAGTGGGCAATGACGGCTCCAATCAGAAGGCTTTTGCCAAGCCTGACGGCTCGTTCTCTTTTCCGCTCGAACGCGGAGTGAGCTACGTGATGCTCGCCGGGGCCAAGGGGTATCTTAACGCCCGGCAGGAGTTTACGTCCGATACGGCCGAGGAGGATGCCGAGTATGGCATAGACTTTATCCTGGCGTCGATTTCCAAGCCCAATATACTTGAGAATATATTTTATGATTTCGACAAGGCAACGCTGCGCCCCGAGTCGCGCACGGCTCTTGATGAACTCGCGGGTATGCTGCGCGATAATCCCAACATCACGATAGAGATGGCGTCGCATACCGACCGTCATGGCACAGATGAGTATAACATATCGCTCTCGCAGCGCAGGGCTAAGAGTGTGGTGGATTATCTCATAGAGTCGGGCATAGCTCCCGAACGTCTGCAGGCGCAGGGCTACGGTGAGTCGCGGCCCAAGACCGTGACCAAGCGCATAGCCAGGGAGTATCCGCAGTTTGCCGAAGGCCAGGTGCTTGACGAGGCCTATATCCTCAGTCTTCCCGAAGCCGACCAGGAGATAGCCGACCAGATCAACCGCCGCACTGAATTTCAGGTACTGACGTTTGATTATCAGATGTATTAAACAACCTCTAAGATAAGATTCATGCTTCAGTGGGTGACTCCGCCATGCTGAAATTGCTGCCGATACCTTCGAATGCGGGGGATGTTTAAGAAAAAACATCGCCCTGCACTGATTTTTATGCCATTTTGGGACATTTGTCACATCGAATGTCGATTAATTTTGCTAACTTTGCGTATGGTAGCATTCTACAAGATATTGATTATGTGTGTTGGCTTTGCTCTCTAAGGTAATGTCCGGGCGCAAAGCCGAATGTCTGTGATAACCCTAAATGTCGGTAAGCTATGAACTATAAGTCTGCATCAATAAATTCAATCATTCTTATCTCAGTAACTTTTTTATTGCTGACTTTCGCTTCATGCTCAGCCGGATATAAGAACGACGGCAAGGAAGTGACATGGCATACATGGAACGAGGGCAACGGACATAATTCACGCAGAGTTGATGCCGATCCGAAGACATTTGAGGTGCTGAACGATGATTATGGCCGCGATAAGACACACGCGTTCTATCGGGGTGATATAATAGATGGTGCTGACGGCAGTTCATTCCGGATTTTCAGGAAATGCTATGCGGGAGACAATCGACACGTCTATCTTGATGGAGCTGTAGTGGAGAATGCCGACCCTGCGACTTTTAAGGTTCATACCTATTATTTTGCCGAAGATGCGAATGATTATTTCTGGAGAGGAGAGGCGTTGAATGTTCGTGATAAGGAGACGTTCATGCTGTTGGGGGACGAGGATAGCTGGACGACGAAATGGGCAAAGGACAAATACAACGGTTATTACCTTGAGGGCGATACGATTGCCGGCATTGATTATGCCACATTCCATCCCATTGACGCGCAGATACCGATTCAGTCAGGGAGTTACGCAGCTGATAAACATAGAGTATTCTTTATGGGGACGGAGATTCCGGGTGCTGATCCGGAGACATTCAAGGAGGTGGGTTTCTATGTAGGACAAGATAAACATAGAGCCTATCAGAAAGAGAAACCGACACAAATAAAAGATTACACTAAGCTTACTCAATTAGGAAGATTGATGTATTCTGACGGAATAAATATATATGATTCAGACTTCCATATATTGCCGGATGCAGATGTCGCAACATTCGAGCATATCTCCGACAATTGGTATAAAGATAAGAATAATGTATGGTGGCATAACAAATTAGTTGTAGGCGCAAATCCTAAGACATTTAGTCCTGTTACTGTAACATCTTATGCCGGAGGAACACATCCTGACTTTAATTATGGAAAAGATGACAAACACGTGTTCTGTCGTGATTCCATTATACCCGGTGCGGATGCTACCAGCTTTGAGAAGATAGATTTTCCGGATGGCGACAGTTGGACCGTTTTTGATCGCAACCGCGTGTATCAGGGTAAAGATTCTCCAAAATTAAGAAAATATCTGAAGAAGAAATATGGCGAATGATGGATCAGATTGGTAAATTCATAGCATCGGCTGTTGTCATGTTCTTATTCATGTTCAGCCTTATATTCTGCTTCGACTCGCCAGACACACTGACCAATATCTTGTTGGTCAGCGCAAATGTGTTGTTTTGGGGTGGCATCATTTGGCTGATTAACAGAAAAGGAGGCAAGCGATGATAGGGTTTTTAAAGAAATTATTTGTCTGTTGTTACCGCTTTCAAACATGTGTTGGAAATGGAGATATGCCCGTGTTTATGTCTATGTGCATGATATTGTTTGCCATTTACATGTATTTAACCGGTATCTCAATGGGTGTTTTATTTTATTGGGTAAATATAATCGGCAATCATGCAGTATTCGGACTTAAAACTCTGATGTTATGCAATGTTATATTGTGTTGTATATTGGGAGGGATGTTTTATATAAAATGTTTGAAAGGCAATCGGCTAAATCAAATTTTGGCTGTCGGAATCTCAACATCTGATAGGGTGAGTACAGTTGTATTTATTATTGGAAGTATAATAAGTCTGTGTGGCGTATTTATTTTTATGTGGGCGGTAAATAATGGATTTATATTGGAGGAAGTGAGGTTATGAAACTTATATACAAAGAAGTTGTCTTGACTTATTTTAAACATACAAAATACAATAAGGAGTGTTAAGTGTAATGAGCAAAAACACACCTAAACACTCCTTGAATTGATAGAACTCATAGA